>JAUWBK010000013.1 GCA_030605045.1 Dehalococcoidia bacterium | reverse complement strand
GGATGACCTCATAGAGGTCTCCGACAATGCCGTAATCCGCTACCTTGAAAATCGGCGCTGAGGGGTCGCTATTAACGGCGATGATGACATCAGATTGCCTCATACCAGCTAAGTGTTGCGGACTCCCGGAAATACCGCAGGCAATATAGATTTTTGGCTTGACCGTGTGGCCACTGAAACCAACCTGATGTTCTCGTCCAATCCATCCGTTGTCCACCGGCAGTCGGCTGGAGCCAGTGACACCCCCTAGGAGCTCCGCTAAATCAGCAAGCAAGGAAAAATCAGCGGCTTTCCTCAGTCCGGCACCGCCCGAAACGATAACCTCGGCTTCAGCAATATTGACCTCACTAGGCCTCTCTTTTTGGCTGACGGTCAGGAGCGAGGGAACTAGTTCAGCCTCTCGTCTGATTATTTCGCCCCGGCGCCCCACATCCCGGCTCAGGCAGCGCATTACTTTATATCTCACTGTGGCCATCTGCGGTCTGGCTTTGGTCTTTATGTGAGCCAGAACATTACCGCTAAACGCAGGGCGAATCTGAATTAAATTGCCGTCCTGATCAATCTCGAGGTCGGTGCAATCAGCAGTCAGGCCTGTGTTTAAGGCCACTGCGATTCTGGGACCAAGTGACCGGCCCCAGCGGGTGGCCCCTAAAAGGAATATCTCAGGTTTAACTTCTCTGACTAGCCGGACAATATTGTGTTTGTAGTTCAGTAAATCAAGTTCGTCAAAAACCGTATGGTCATACCAGAATACGTCATCGGCACCATAATAGATAAGCTCCTGCGCCTTTTTCTCCATCCGGCTACCCAATAAAACACTGGAAAGTTGAACACCGAGGCAGTCGGCAAGCTCCCTTCCTTTGCCCAGCATTTCATAGGAGACTGGGTGGATTTCGCCCATCTTTTGCTCGGCAAAGACCATTACCCCAGAATAATCATTCAAAGATAGTTTCTGATATTTCATGTTTCACCAAGACATTGAAATATGGTCGTGACGAGTTCATTCATAGTTTTATCTCTGGTGTCCCGGAAAACCTGACCTTTTCTACCTTCCTCAGATGGTATGGTGACCCTGTGCACCCTGGTGGGTGAGCCCGCTGCCCCGAACCTGCCGGCATCCGCCACAGAGGAAAGGTCTTTAGCATTCCAAATCTCTACCTTCGCTTTCCTGGCGTTCACCTTGTCGCGGAAAGTCGGCAGCCTTGGGGTATTGACGTCCTTGGTCACGGTGATCAACACGGGAAAGCCAGACTCTACGCTGTAGAATTCACCTTCCATGTCACAGACAACCTTCAGCTTTTCGCCCACCTCTTCTATCTTTGCCACGTAGGCTATGTGTGGTATGCCGAGATGCTCCGCCAGCTCCGGTCCGACCTGACCAGTATCGCCGTCAACCGTTTTTTCGCCGCAGATGATTAAATCGAAATCGCCCAGTCTCTTGATGGCGTAGGCCAGAGTGTATGAAGTCGCCAGTGTGTCGGCACCGGCAAAAGCTTCATCAGCAAGTAGAATGGCGCTATCGGCACCCCTAGCCAAGGCGTCCCTCAGTGCTGATTCTGCCTGCCGTGGTCCCATGCTTATGGCGGTAACCGTGCCGCCCAAAGTTCCTTTTGCCTGAACGGCTGCCTCCAAGGCATTGAGGTCAAAAGGGTTTATTTCAGCATCGGCAGAGCTCCTATCAACCACGCCTTTTTCGGTTTCAAACCTGACCTGTCTCATGTCTGGTACCTGTTTAACAGGCACGATAGTTCTCAAAATCGTTTCCTCCAGTCAGACCTATTTACGCTTTTAGTTAATTTAAGTGGCGACTGCCCAGCATCCAGCACGATTACTATCCAGTAATGGATACTTTAGGGAGAAGAACTGTCTTTTGTCAATAACTCTAAAATAAAGACGAGTCCCCTCAGTGTGGGGGAAAATAGCAGCGACGATGGAGAAGAATGGAGGAGACAACTTCTAAGGTTGATTTAAATTACGAGATATGGCTTCAAGCGCTCCAGGTTTTGAGGGTCAGGTTTGACCTCTCTGTCCTCTATCTTTTTCGTAAGGTCAACAATCGCCCGGTTCATGGGTGTCGATATCCCTACCTCGTTACCTTTCTTAACAGCCTCTCCGTTGAGGTAGTCCACTTCGGTTCGCCTGCCTTTAATCACATCCTGCAGGAGTGACGGACGGTCTGGTGCACCTAGCTTCTTTGTCTTCTCCGGGGGGATATATCTCCGTTTCATAGCTGCTTCCAGCTTCTCCTTTAATTTCATGATGCCATCCGTGGTGGTCACTTCGGCAAAGTCACCGCCGGGAATGCCAATAATCGGTTCCAGCGTTATCCCCAAGGCGGTGGCAACTCGAGCAACTTCGCAGCCAGTTACCACCCTGATCAAGTTTGCCGTGTCCTGCTGTTCTTCATTCAAGGAAAACACGGCGTCGCCGATGATACCGGAGAGGGCATTCATCATGCAGTTAATCAGCAGTTTGGACCAGCGCCAGCCCCAGATATTGTTGGTCGCTTCACCGGGCCCAAAAACCTTCAAAGCATCAACCACCTCGCGGACACGGGGTGTTATCAGGCCTGAGAGCTCTCCAATAGTGAAGCAGTGGGAAGTCAAAGGGTCAGTACGAATGACATGGCCTGGCTCATATACCCCCACGCTGATTGAGGGTACACAACCTACGGTACGGTTGAAGCCGACAATGCTGGCGACCAGTTCATCATTAAGGCCATTTTGCGCCGGCAGGATGAACCCGGTCGGTTTCAGGAGAGGCTCAATTAAATAGGTTGACCAGCGTGTATCGTAGGACTTAACTGACAGGTAGACAATGTCAAACTGTTCCCTGAGGTTGCTAACCTCGCTGAGATGAAGGGCTTTAGTCGGCACGGTGAACTCACCATTCAGGTCAGTAAGCCTCAATCCATCGCTCCTCATCTTGTCCACATGTTGCGCCCACTGGTCGATCAGGGTTATATCATGCCCCTCTCTTATCAGGTAAGCACCAATCGCCGCACCGATAGCTCCTGCTCCTAGAATTGCAATTCGTCTCGTCATACGATTACCTCCTGAAAGCCGGCCGATTTGATAATCACCCTGAATAATATTCCCCGTATCCAGTTTTTGTCAATGTCCGATGTCAATGGCTCCGTAACACGACCCATTTCCCCCAAGTCGTGACCATTCCCTCTTCGTGCAACATATCATACAATAGTTTAAATAGTGCAATGAGGTAACAAAACAAGCAATTGTTACACGAATTACACAATCCGCTAAAAGGGGTAAAAAGTCTTCCGATACTTCTCTATCGCGACGAGTTCCTCACGTAATGAGTTAGTGTTCTGCCCTTGATTTCATGGCCAACTTGACATCTTGCCGATATTTTATTATGAGTACTTCATATTTGCAATCCGGTAAGATAACCGTCGGCAATTGCGTCGCGTATTGTTCGTGGCTCAACACAGTCCCCGGCCAGGTGAATCTCTGGCACCTTCCCTTTGACCTGTTCGTAAAGCTTTTTGTCGGGGATAGACCCCACCGCTAGAACTATGGTATTGGCTTCGATGGTCTTTCTCTCTCCGTCTTTGGTAGTGAGCACCAGGCCCTTGGGAGTAACTTCCTCATTACTAACTCCGGTGAGCAGGGTAACACCCTTTTCCAAGAGTCTTTCCAGGAAGAAGGCTCTAAGGGCAGGCCCCACCCCGATAGCCATTTCAGGTCTTATTTCTATGACGGTAACTTTCTTTCCCTTTTCGGCGAGAAACTCCGCGGTCTCGCAACCAACCAATTCTCCCCCAATTACTACGACCCTATTTCCCACCTCCCCCTTGCCCTCCAAAACATCCTCCGCCTGGACTACATGAGCTTTGTCCAACCCCTGAATCTCTGGGACCAAGGGTTTCCCACCGGTAGCCAGGACCAATACATCAGGCGCAAGCTCCTCAACCTTGGCTGCTGTTGCCTCTTTGCCCAATTCGATCTTGACGTCAAGCTTCTTCAGCTGTGTTTGGAGGTATTTGGCCAAAGGCTCGATTCTATCCTTGTGGGGCGGGATGGCCGCCCGGATTAACTGGCCCCCCAGCCTGGGTTCCTTCTCCCAGAGAACTACCTGATGCCCCTTGAGAGCGGCTACCCTGGCGGCTTCCATGCCTCCAGGACCACCACCAACTACCAGGACTTTGCGAGGCTTCTTGGCCGGGAGGATCTTGTATTCCTCTTCTCTTCCCAGGGCAGCGTTTACCTGACATCGCGCGCCTACCACGGTAGGAGAGACCACGTCATCCCGACATTCAAAGCAGACTATGCACGGGGTAATGTCGTCTAGTCTCCCCGAGGCCACCTTGCGGGGAAGCTCCGGATCGGCCAGAAGACCCTTGCCAATAGCGACAAGATCTGCTTTACCCTCTGCCAGAATGCTTTCGGCCGCTTCGGGGGTGATCCTCCCCACGGCTATTACAGGCACGGTGACTACTTTCTTGATCCCTTCTGCCAAGTCCGCGATGATAGCTGGGACAAATGTGGGAGAGGTCAAGAGGATGGGAGCTTTGGGCCCAGCAGCAGACACGTGGATGGCATCAGCACTGGCGTCTTGAGCCATTCGAGCTATCTCCTGGGCCTCCTCCAGAGACGTCCCCTCGTCTATTCCATATTCCTTGCCGTTGAGGCGACACCAGACGGGATAGCTCCTCCCTACCGCTTCTCTGACAGTCTTTATGACTTCGATGAGGAACCTGGCTCGCTTTGGCAGGTCGCCCCCGTAGACATCCTGCCGCTTGTTCGAGGCACGGGACAGGAATTGATCAATGAGGAAACTATGCGCTCCGTGGATTTCCACGCCATCGAACCCAGCCTTCTTGGCTCTCAGTGCTGCCTCGACAAAATAGGCCACGATTTCCGCTATCTCGTCAACCGTCAATTCTTTAGGTACCTCCCCCCCTGAGCTAGCCAACGGCGAGGGGGCTACAGGTTGCATCAGGCTCAGTGCCGATTTGGCTGTCCTGCCCCCGTGGAATAGTTGGATAGCTGCTTTGGCGCCATGCCTGTGAATAGTCTGGACCAGTTGGCTTAGGTCCGGAATAAACTTGTCATCGCTGATTCCTAGCTGGTTTGGGAAAGACTTCCCGCGTAGATGAACATAGGTGGCCTCCTCGATGATCAGCCCAGCCCCACCCCGAGCACGTGCCTCGTAGTAGTTCTTAGTGCGCTCTGTGACGTACCCCTCTTCGCTACCATACCGGGTTAGCATGGCGGGCATCACTATCCGGTTCCTGAGCTCCATCTGCCCTATCCGAAAAGGTTCCCAAAGCAGCTTTCTCATCTCTCCCTCCTTCAACTCAGGCACCATGCTCTATATTGCTGGGAATGACAAAAGCATCGCCCTTCTGGCAAAAGCGGGTTTCGTTCCCGATGGTTACCTTCAGCTCTCCCTCTATCGTAATCCCCACCTGCTCAAGGGGATGGCTGTGACCGGTGTAGCTACAGTTGGGCTGAAGGCTGGCATAGTTGAGCATTATTCGTTCTCCTCAAACTAGCCTAGCAAGGACCCCGGTGCTAACTCCTTTTCCTCTTTGATACCGGCCAAATTCTTGGCCAACTTCTTTTTTGACTCGATATCTGCGTTCCGCAGTATGGTTAATCGGTGGGTTTCGGGTGAACCACCACCATGAATGTTGGAAACTATATCTCTACTTTCAAAGGCGAGCTTTTCGATCAATCTGAAGAGGCGTATCCTGTCTTCCGTAGATACATTCTCCACGCCCTTAAGGTATTTCTGGAGTAGTGGGCCAATCTCTGGGTTCGCCATGTCTTTATCCGAAGGTAAGTCAGCTACCATGCCGCCGGCAATCTCAATCATCATCCGGACTGCTTCTTGAAGCTCCTTACCTTCATAGAGTTTGGATACATTTGACAGTACCGGGTCCACTATATAGATACCAGACTCGGTTGATTCAGCCTCCACAGAGGCGGCTATGGAGCAGCCGTAGAGTGCCTCCGTAATCTTAAGCATCTCAGCTAACTTGTTGTTGATATGTGATACATTAGGTAGACCGTTGTATTCAGCGGCTGTCGCCGCGGCACCGATGATAACATCACCCACTCCGGACTTGCAGCCACCGTGGGAATGGCGGTGAAAGTTGCCAAAGTTCCTTACCATTGGGCCAGCGTACTCATATTCGCCGCACAGGAACACCTGCTCCCAGGGCACAAAGACATCTTTGAAAATCACCATATTGGCAAACTTACTGTATTCAATATTGCCAAGGTCGCAATCCTCAAGCTCCCTGGCTTCTAGCGTACCCCGGCCGTAGATGTGAATTATACCTTCAGCATCCACTGGGACGGCAAAACAGACGGCATATTCCTTGTCTGGCTCGTGCATCTCTCTGGCAGGTACGATCAACCCCCAATGAGCGCAGAGAGAACCTGTCTGGTGTATCTTGGCGCCTCTAACTACAATCCCTTTGTCGTTCTTATCCACAACATGCAAATACAGGTCAGGGTCTTTTTGTTGGGATGGGCGGAGTGACCTGTCACCCTTGACGTCGGTGACGCCACTGAAGACAGTGAAGTCGTTCTTCTGCATGTGCTTGACGAAATTCAGAAGTCTCTCGTGATACTTGGTGCCGTACTTCTTGTCACAGTTGTAGGTCTCTATACCCACTGCGTTCATGGCATCCATGCCGCTGCAGCGCATAAAACAGGTGCCAATTCTCTGGGTTAGGAATTTCAGCATTCTGACCTTGGCCAAAAGGTCATCCTGACTATTGTAGAACTTATTGAAGCGGCTAACCTCTTCATCTATCAGCTTGGACTTGGCGACAAGGTACTTTCTACCCTCTGGCTCGTGCGCTAGCGCATAGGTTTGTGCCACCCCTGCCACCATACGCTTGATTAATGGGTGTTCGTAGGTGTTCTCAACCCTTTGCCCTAGAATATATGCGGTTGGATGCACGTTTTTAAGCGATTCATAGTATTGTTCCTTTGTCATCAGAGCCACTTTTCTCACTATCCTTTCCGCCCCTCAAAGTAAGTATTCATGAACCCACAACAACTAAAATGATAACAGCAGTGTTACGATTCGTCAATGTTGATTTCTAAAGCTAGAATTCTCCCCTTATTCAAAAACTTTTTCTGAAATTGTTGGTTTGAAGACTGACCATGCCTTAGCCTATACTCTGGTTCTTGTTATTGACATTGCCTGAGCGCATAGATTACTCTAGGTAGCGGGAAAGGAAGCTAATAAAAAGGAATTCAGAAGGTATCTTTTTCAGTAAAAATGATTTTGGATTAGTATTTAAAATAGGGAAGGTAACGTTAAATGGGATTTAAACAGGTAAAAAGTATACTTCCTCCACAGACCCATTACTTTTCTGGAAGTGATGCCGTTGTTGAGGGTGCTATTGCCTCTGGATGTCGCTACTTTGCCGGTTATCCGCTTACTCCCGCCACTGACATCGCTGAGGGTTTTTCGGCGAGGGCTAAAGATGTTGGAGCAGTATTTATCCAGATGGAGGACGAGATTGCCTCAATCTGCTCCATTATTGGAGCATCCTGGGCCGGGGCAAAAGTGATGACAGCCACCTCAGGTCCTGGTTTTAGCCTGATGCAGGAGGCAATAGGGTATGCTGCTGTGACCGAAACACCAATTGTAATCGCTCTTATTCAAAGGCCGGGGCCCAGCACGGGACAGGGCACCACATTTGCCAGCGCGGATATAATGCAGTGCAAATGGGGTTCACAGGGGGATTATCAGGTCATCGCTCTTTGCCCATGGTCGGTACAAGAGATGTATGACCAGACTATTAATGCCTTTAATCTTGCTGAACAATATAGGGTACCGGTTATTCTACTTTCGGAAGCAGCCATAAGTCGACTGGAGGAAAGGGTTGAAATAAAGGAAGAGATAAGGATATTCGACCGGGCAAAAGCCACCGGAGTCGCCGCCCTCGGACTTCCGCCAGATAATCAGGTTCAACCTATGCCCATCTTTGGTAAAGGACACCAAACGAAGGTAACCGGCTCGCTGCGTGCCTATTCCTGGGGATTGACCTCTGACAAGGCAGTTCAAGAGATGGTGGT
Organism: Dehalococcoidia bacterium; assembly: GCA_030605045.1. Lineage (GTDB taxonomy): Bacteria > Chloroflexota > Dehalococcoidia > Dehalococcoidales > RBG-16-60-22 > DAOUZD01. The sequence continues at coordinate 4,319 of JAUWBK010000013.1, read as the reverse complement.
TTCAAGACTGCATCACAAAATAATGGATAATAGAGACGAAATTATTGAATACGATTCTTATTATAGGGAGGGTGCGGAGGTGGTAGTTATTGCTTATGGTTTCACTGCCCGAAGTTCACTATTGGCGGTTAAAGCGCTGCGACAAGACGGAAAGAAGGTGGGCATGCTCAGGTTGAAGACGATATGGCCCTTTCCTGATAGGGTGGTGGCCAAAGTTGGGTCGGAAGTAAAAAAGTTATTTATTCCGGAAATGAACATGGGGCAGGTTGCGGGCGAAGTAATGAAATATACCTGTTCTAAGGTAATATCCTATTCTCAAACGAATGGAGACAGCATACAGCCAGATACAATAATAAATGAACTAAGGAGACTTTTATAATGGCTAAAGACTTAGCCCAATATTTTCGTCCCGAGTACCGGTCAACACCACAAAGTCCACTCTGTGCCGGTTGCGGTCACGGTATCGTGTTGGGACTCATCTTAAGGGCAATAGATGAACTTAAAATAAACATGGATGACATGCTGTTTGTGAATGGCATTGGCTGCTGTATGTGGGTACCGACCCCTCAGTTTGCCGCGGATGTTTTGCAAACTCTACATGGTAGAGCTCTGGCTTTTGCTACCGGAGCAAAGCTGTTTAATCCTAAGTTAAAGATATTGTCATTCTTGGGAGACGGCGATTTAGGAGATATTGGGGGAAACCATCTCATTCATGCGGCTCGCCGAAATATGGACTTTACGATTATATTGGGTAACAATATGGTTTATGGACTGACAGGTGGCCAGGTCGCTAATACCACACCAGAAGGTGCTCTCACCGCGACAACACCCTTGGGAAATCCCTATCGTCCTTTTGACATGTGTAAGCTTGTGGAGGCAGCCGGTGCTACCTATGTGGCAAGGTATTCCATCCTGCAACCATTTTTGCTCATAAAGAGTATTAAGAAGGCATTGCAAACCCCGGGTTTTGCTTTCATCGAAGCTATGTCAATGTGCCCAACCCAATTTGGCAGGCGAAACCGCCTTGATACCCCGGTAGAGCTACTCAAGTTCTTGAAGGACAAGTGCATCACCAAAAAGCAAGCTGAAGGTTTATCACCAGAAGAGTTAAAGGATAAAATAATAACCGGAGAGTTAAAAAATGGAGGGAGCTAAGCAGATTAGATTTTGCGGTTTCGGCGGTCAGGGCATCATTCTGGGAGGGAAAATACTCGGTAATGCCAGCATCAGCGCTGGGAAATGGGTTGCCGGTTTAAGTACTTATGGAGGAGCAGCCAGAGGTGGTGTCTGTGAAGCTGATATTATTATATCTGATGACTTGATAATCTTTCCCCAGGTGATACAAGTCGACGTTTTGATTGCTATGTCTCAGAGTGCTTATAACAAAAATATTGGAACCGTTAACAAGGAAACTGGACTGGTAATTTACGATACGCAGCTCGTTTCCACTAAAGAGGTTAATGGCTTAAAGCAGATAGGTATCCCTGCCACTGAGGCCGCAGTTAAAGAACTTAATAACAAGCAAGTGGCAAATGTAGTCATTTTAGGGGCGGCGACAGAAATGACCAACATGATCAGCAAAGATGCCTTGGTTGAGGCAATAAAAAAGGGAGTTCGCGAAAGATTTATCGACTTAAATATAAAGGCAGTTGACCTCGGATTCAAGCTGGGAAGAGAAGCAATAAGTAAGGCGAAGTAAGCAGTGAAAGAGACAAATAACAAGGACTATCATTATGACCGAAAGAACAAAGCACATACCTAAAATGGAGGGAAGAACACACCTACCCAGACTTGACACCGAAAAGTGTGTTGCTTGTGTTCTTTGTCAATACCTTTGTCCCGACTTGGCTATAACCAGGGGTGAAGAAAAAGAGAACCCGATCGAGATAGATTACAACATCTGTAGAGGATGCGGTGTTTGCGCTTTCATATGCCCGAAAGAAGCCATTAAGATGATTGTTGAAGAATAAAAAGGGGAACTTCGTATCGAGTCTGAGAAATTCATAATCACATCTCTGCTGGCTTTTCGCCCTTTCATATTCTCTTGCTTTGAGCTCTTTCCTCTCAATTTTGTCATCTGGGGTTTTCGGAAGTTTATTGACAAATTCTATCTGTCTGGGATATTGGTGCTTACTTAAATGCGCCTTAATAAACTCCTGCATCTCTCGTTTTAATCCTTCGGTTGGCTCACGGTTGGGTATAATAAGCGCGCTTGACAGCCAGGTCCAATGGGTATATTATCGGTGCCAAGAGAGATGAGGGATGAAGATTGCCTCATTGCCAGTTAAAATGGGAAATCCCCGTTATCAGGAGGACCTTATTATGGAGATAAGGACGAAGAAGACATTATCTAAACATCTAATTCACGGCTTTAAAGAGGTCTCAACGAGTACAATCGGTACTGTAATGGACAGGATGGGCATTAATGGCATTATTAATGGTCTCAGGTGCTTAATGCCTGGAGTTAGAATAGCTGGGTCAGCTTTTACGGTGAAGGGGTGTGTAGGAACTCTCGGCACCTATAGCAAGTCTGATTTTCCTGTGGGTGAAGCTATAGACCTTATGGAAGCCGGAGACATACTGGTTGTCGACATGGGGGGACAAGAAGTTTCCACTATGGGGGGATTGGGGAGCTTAGCTATGAAATTAAAGGGCGTAGAGGGAATGGTAGTTGACGGAGGAATTCGTGATGTGGAACAAATTATATCTCTACGTTTTCCCGCATATGTAGTTCATACTTGTGCCCGTTCAGGCCAAACCAGGGTCAAGTGGTTAGCCGTGAATGGTCCGGTGAAAATACGCGGCATAAGGGTAAATCCAGGCGATATTATAGTAGCAGATGATACCAGCGTAGCCGTGGTTCCGATGGAACAAGCCGCGGAAATCTTGAAAGAGTCACAAAGGATTGAAGGGTTAGAGCAGAAACTCGAAGCAGAGTTGAAAAAAGGAGCTACCTTTCTTCAAGCGTCTAAGAAACTAGGGGTTATGTAGAACCGCCTTTTCACGCGTCTATTATTTTAAGGTTGCCACGTCAACCACCAACTCCAGCCCGGTCCCTGCCCATACCTGATTGGATAGTCTATCTAATCTACTTACCCTCACCATCTTACATCTACCTTAATCGACCATTTCCCCCGCTTACCAACCCGTGACTTCGTACCATAATTAAAGCGGGAGCTGAGCGGAATGACACAATCAGCCACTTTGTTAACCTGTTGTTTTTTCCCTGCTAGACTTTTGCTCTACAGGTCATTAGAATTAGATTAAGGGGGTAGTGTGAAAATACTTCTCCTATATCCACAGTATCCAGATACCTTCTCAGAGGCAATTAGTAAACTACCTGACGACAGGTGATAACTCAGATGCCCAAATAGAGCCACCGGGGGCAAGAGTTATTTAATAGTCCACTCAAATTATTAATGATAATAAATATTATGAAAGGATAAAAAATGGAAACACGTTATTCGGTAGATGATGTTAGGTATCAACATATGACGACCGATGAATTACGTTCGTCATTTCTAGTCGATCGTTTGTTTCAGCAGGAAGAAATCACGCTCCTGTATTCAAATGCTGACCGGGCAATCACTGGTTCGGCTGCACCGGTCGAACGGAAGCTGACTCTTTCTTCAGCCAAGGAGTTGGCTGCGGAATATTTCACACAGCGTCGCGAGATTGGGGTGATTAATGTAGGAGGACGCGGGAAGATAATTGTAGACGGCAAAGAATTCGGTATGGAGAATCGGGATGGGCTTTATATCGGTCGTGGCAGTCGGGTGATAGAATTCGAAACCGCTGCCCATCAATCCCCGGCACTCTTTTATTTTCTCAGTTACCCCGCACACTGTGATTATCCGACCGTTCATGCCAAAAAAGCGGATGCGGAAGCTGTGCATCTGGGCTCAAAAAATGAAGCCAACGAACGAACGCTATACAAATACATCCACCCGGGCGGCATCCAGAGTTGTCAGCTGGTTATGGGCTTAACCGAACTTGCCCAAGGCAGTGTCTGGAATACAATGCCGGCGCATACTCACGAACGGCGGACGGAAGTCTATTTCTATTTTGATATTCCTGACGGAGCCGTGGTGTTTCATTTGATGGGTCAACCTTCTGAAACCAGGCATATTGTAATTAGAAACAGACAAGCGGTTATCTCGCCCAGCTGGTCGATTCATGCCGGAAGCGGTACTTCCAATTATACATTTATCTGGGGCATGGGTGGAGAAAACCAGGACTTTGGCGACGTGCAACACGTCGATGTGGCAAACTTGAAATAGCCGAGGGGCTTATCGCTGTCCGGGAAGAAACCGACTCGT
>JAUWBK010000126.1 GCA_030605045.1 Dehalococcoidia bacterium | reverse complement strand
AGGTTTTTTACTCCGGACATCAAGAAACCACCTCAAGCCAGCTGGTGTCTTACCACCCAGTTCAAACTCAGCCACATACCCAGCTTCACGAAGACGACTGGCAGCCTCAAAACCCTCCTTCAATACCTCCTCTTTTTCCGCCCGAACCAAAATTACTTGTATTATAGGTTTAGCCAGTGTTTCCGGCGTCACCAAGTTCATCAGGCGGTCAAGATAAAGCGCAAAACCTGAGTCCGGAATATTCCCACCACCCATGGTTGGAATAAGGGCATCGTACCTTCCTCCACCACCTATCTTCTCACCAGCGATAAAGAGCTGAAAAATGACACCGGTATAGTACTCAAAGCCGGCACCGGAAGCAATATCGATCTGGTAGCGACAACCCAAGGCTTCAAGGAGGTCAACAATAGCGATAAAATTATCAAGGTAGGGCTCAAATTCAGGTAAACTCCGTGCCGATAGCGCCTTCAGGTTTTTGAGAAAGCCAGATGATTGCCCCTTCAGGTTTAGCAGCGGGAATAAGATACCATCCAGCTCAGCTTTACCCGATTTTATCCTGGCCAGTGCCTTCACGTCTCCGTCCAGAATCTGGTCAAATATTCTGGCCTGCTCTTCCGGATTCAACCCAAGCTTGCCCAGAAGCGCTTTGATTAAGCCGGCATGCGATAGTCTCAGTTCTACGCCTTCCAGTCTTAGCTTTTTCAGAATCTCCAGAGCCAGCAGGATTAATTCGGCATCACTTGACGGGGAACTGACCCCGATGAGTTCCGTGCCGCACTGCCATCTTTCTCTCGTCTTTTTCCCCGTCTCCTCAAAAATAAAAGTATTAGTCACATAAAACAGTTTGGCCGGCCCTTCCCCCGCCATAGTATCAATGTAAAGTCGGGCAATAGGGATAGTGCCATCAGGTCTCAGGACCACTCTCTCCCCACTCCAGCCATCCCAATCAAGAAAGGAATACACCTTACCTAACATACTGGGGGTAAGCGTACCCGCTGAGGTGAACAGGTGGAGATACTCAATGGTTGGTGTCTTGACCTCCTGATATCCCCACTTGAGGCAGCGGTCTCGAAAAAGTCCCTCAATCAGGCGAAACCTTACCATCTCTTCAGGAGATAAATCTCGGGTTCCCTTACATCTTTGAACTTTCATCGGTCACCTTCTCTAATAGCCCGTAAATTCTACACTAATTTGCCTCGCTCTTCAACTTGACTATTAGAGAGAAACCCCTGCGGTTTCCATTTGCTGCAAAACTATAGTATAATATATATTTAGCTTTACTGATAATTTCACGAAAGGTTGCTTATGTCCCGAATTATACGCATACTGTTAATACTAATCGGCTTATTGCTCGTCGCCTCTATTGCGGTTAGAGCTCAGACGACAAGCCCCACCAGGATTGATGTGCTTACGATTAAAGGCACCATCAACCCGGTGCTGGTTGATTATATTGGTCGTGGTATTGACCGAGCGGAAGAAACTGGAGCTCAAGCGGTCATTATTCAGATGGATACCCCCGGTGGCCTGGACACCGCGATGCGCGACATTATCCAAGGCATTGTTAATGCCCAAATTCCGGTGGTGGTCTATGTAGCTCCCGCCGGAGCACGGGCAGCTTCGGCCGGTACCTATATTACTATGTCGGCCCATGTCGCCGCTATGGCGCCAAATACGGCCATTGGTGCCGCCACGCCAATCGCAATGGGTGGTGAGGGTGAAGCTCCGATGTCAGATGAATTGAAGGCAAAGATTATCAATGATGCCGTTGCTTACATCAGAGATATCGCCGAGTCTCACGGGCGCAATGCCGAGTGGGCGGAAAAAGCGGTCAGGGAAGGCATTTCGGCAACATCGCAGGAGGCCCTAGAGCTTAATGTTGTTGATATGATTGCGCCCGACCTTAATGCCCTCATTGCTCAACTTGATGGCAGACAGGTAACGATGCTTGATGGCAGTGTAATTACCCTGCAAACCAAAGGCGTTCCCATTAACCACGTCAGGATGAAGACAATCGAGAATTTCCTGTATGTTATTGCCGACCCGAATATTGCTTTTCTACTCTTAAGTCTCGCCACGCTTGGTATTATGATTGAAATCTTCAACCCCGGCCTTATTTTCCCGGGTGTGGTTGGCGCCATCTGCGGCATACTGGCTTTCTATTCGCTGGGCCAGTTACCGGTCAACATTGCCGGAGTTTTGCTTATCATTTTAGCCTTCGGTTTTTTCATTGGTGAAGTACTTACCACGACCTTTGGTTTATTTACAATGGGGGGCGTAGTTTCGCTAGTTATTGGCTCACTAATTTTATTTCAAGGAGCTTCTCCAGTGTTCAGAGTAGACCCCTGGTTGATTGCCATCGTAACTATTAGCATTGCTAGCGTGTTTGCTTTCGTGGTTAATCGGGCGATACGTGCCCACCGCAAGCAAGCCAGGACCGGCCGAGAAGACCTGATTGGCAAGAGAGCTGTCGTTAAGGTGGCCATAGACCCGGAGGGGACTGTCTTTTTCAAAGGCGAGCGCTGGGCGGCAATATCAGAGCAGGGCCGGATAGAACCAGGAGAGGAAGTGATTATCACCGGCATTGACGGTTTGACACTACACGTAATCAAAAAACAGTAAAGCAGGTAAGCAAATGAGTCCGATTGCTATCAGGATAGATGTTTTGGGAAAGCGCCGACTTGGTGCGAAATTTTATCTCTGAGGAGGTCTCTATTGTTTCAGATAAACCCAGATTGGTTTCGAATCGACCCGTTGCTGATTATCATACTTGCCATTGTAACTATTGTCTTCCTTGTCTTCATCATTATTTATGGAATCCGCGCCCACCGGCAGCAGGTATTTGCCGGCAGGGAAGAGCTGATAGGGAAGACGGCCGAAGCTAAGACCGTTATGGAACCCAAAGGCACAGTTTTCATTCAGGGCGAACGTTGGGTGGCAATATTGGATAAAGGCCGGGTAGAGTCCGGAGAGGAGGTGATTATAACCAAGGTTGAAGGCTTAAAACTACGGGTAACCAAGAAAGAATAAGGAGGTAAGCAAATGAATATAATTGGTATCGTTGTAATTGTTTTCGTTGTGTTCATAATTCTTACGATGGCAATCAAGATTGTTCCTGAGTACGAGAGAGGAGTACTTTTCCGCTTAGGTCGGCTGGTGGGGCAGAGGGGTCCCGGCTTATTTCTCATCATTCCCTTCATTGACCGACTGGTAAAGGTAGACCTGCGGGTGATAACTATGGATGTCCCGTCACAGGAAGTGATTACCAAGGACAACGTTACCGTCAGGGTTAATGCCGTGGTCTACTTCAGGGTGGTTATGCCTGAGGACTCTGTAGTTAAGGTCCTGGACCATATCAGAGCTACCTCGCAGATATCACAAACGACACTGCGGAATGTACTGGGACAGTCCGAGCTTGACGAACTGCTGACGCAAAGAGAAAAGTTGAATCA
>JAUWBK010000027.1 GCA_030605045.1 Dehalococcoidia bacterium | reverse complement strand
CAGCAGAAGAGAGATTTTCTCTATGAGCACCTCACCAAGATGGGATATTCGCTGGTAAAGCCACAGGGGGCTTTCTACATATTCCCCAAATCTCCGCTGGAAGACGATGTTGCTTTTGTACGGGAGTTACAGCAGTTAAAGGTACTGACGGTACCCGGTCGCGGCTTCGGAACACCGGGATATTTCCGCATCGCCTACTGTGTCGAGGACAGGGTACTCGAAGGTTCATTGGCTGGTTTCCGCGAGGCCGCCCAAAAATTCGGACTAGGTTAGTACCAAAAGTGTCTAAAATGGAGGCAGGAAAAATGTCAGGACAGGGAAGCGAAGCCTCTGGTGCTCTGGCAGAACTGAGGGCTGGAGCCGAGAAAGAGCCGATTGCCTCTTTCCTTAAAATGCAATTGCTGGAGCTATCTCCAGGCTACGCCAAGGTGGCGATTAAAATAATCCCGGAATACCAAAATTTTAACGGTCTGGTCTTCGGTGGTATCGCAATGGCAGTGGCCGACCAAGCCTTTGCCTACGCCGTCAATTCGGTTAGCCGTCCCAGCATTGCTTCTCAATTCAACATGCACTTTATCGCTGCGGCCAAAGTAGGTGATGAGCTTATCGCCGAGGGACGAGTGGTGAAAAGCGGCCGGCGGGTTAGTATCGCTGAGATGACGGTGACCAACCAGGAGGGAAAGCTCATTGCCAAGGCAACAGGCACGACGATTCCGGTGACTAAAGAGTAAGGAGAGACTTTCGCTTCTCTTACCGATAGTTTCTTGCCCTGGCCTCCTCGGCAAACAGCTTATCCCGGTATTGAATTACCCGGTAACACTCTGGGCCCTCGCACTCCAACCGTCGCTTTAACTGTTTACTTCTCTTCTCCAGGAGCTTAGTTACTTCCTTACTGGGCTCACCGTACTTCTGGTAACCGATACACTTTGCCGACTCATCTTTATAGACTAGCAGGGTTACCTCATCATCAACAGCATCGCAATAAATCGTCGCCGCGGTTACCTGCCAGTTTACCATACTACCTAAACCTGCTTTTTCTTTGCTACCGTTATTAACATACTATTATCCAGCTTGGAATTCAAACTGCCTGAATTTGGGAACTCTTTATTTCAGCCTTAAAAGAGATACCGGGTAATCCTTGACATTCAGTTAGGGTGTGCCTACAATACAGGCAAGCAGAAAGGAGAGGAAGCAATGACATCATGCAAGCACGAACATACTCATATAACCAGTCCTGACCCTGATAAAGCGGTCGAGTTCTACACCCAAGTTATGGGAGCCAGGTTTATCAAAGAGATAGAGAGTTCTGGCAGGAGAATGATCGACCTGGACCTCGGGGGGATACCAATTCGAATCTCGAGCGGCACCGGGGCGGATAATGCCTGGAAGGGGCTTCGGTTTGGGCTACACCACCTTGGCCTCCTGGTGGACAATATGGAAGAGTTTGCCGCTGAGCTGAAGTCTAAAGGAGTGGAATTCGTCGTTGAGCCCTTTCAGCCCCGGCCTGGAGTCAAGATGGCCTTCATCAAAGCTCCTGACAATGTACTCTTCGAGATTATCGAGCAAAAAGAGAGCTAATCAGAGGGCAAACTTCTACTTACCACGCGGTTTCTTGCGCTGGGCTAGAAATGCCGCCACTTCTATAGACGCCCGCATGTTATTGTGGTCAGCAGTACCCTTCCCCGCTTTACCATAGGCCGGCCCGTGGCTGGGTGTGGTGATAATGACCGGAGAGCGAACAAAGAGAATAACAATTTCACCGAAGCCGGCCATCTTCAACGCGATATTCGCCTGATCATGATACATATTGACCACACCGTTAAACTGACCCTTAAAAGCGCGGACATAAACAGTATCGGCAGGGATTGGCCCTGAGACATCAATACCCTTTGCCCTGGCTTCCTGAATGGCGGGGGCAATTTGGTCTATTTCCTCCCGCCCCACCAGCCCACCTTCTCCAGCATGGGGATTCAGGGCGGCAACGGCAATGCGCGAAGACTTCAGACCGTAGAAGAGCAGGGCCTCCTGCAAAAGTTCGATGGCGCTCAAGACGCTTTGCGAGGTGATGAGGTCAGGAACTTTCTTCAGCGGTACATGCTCGGCAATGGTAACCCGGAAGATTTCCCCGATCTTAGCCACCGACTTAATCCCCGGAGCCCGGAGCAACTCCCGCAAAATTTGCGTCTCATCATTGTATTTTCTCTCCTCAATATACAGGGTCTCCTTAACCAAAGGTGCATAGACAACCCCGTCTACCCGCCCGTCCATCGCCAGCTTGGCCGCCCCGACTAGAGCCTCGGCGGCCATCCGCCCGGCTTCGGGATGAGGGTGCCCCAGAGCCAGTAATTCCCGACCACCCTGGGCGGTGTCAAGCATCACAAACGGAGCATCACTTTTAACGGCGTCCTCAATACTCTGGAAAACCGGTAAATCAAAGCGAGCACCCAAAATGTCAAAAGTGGAGCGCATAACCTGCTCATCACCAATAATCAAAAGGCGGCAGTCATCTCTTGGTCCTTCACGCAAAACTTTTACCACAATCTCCGGGCCTGTTCCGGTAATGTCGCCAAGAGTTACTGCCAGTAATGGTTTGTCCTTATTCTTCATAAGTCAAGAGCTCCCTTCCTAACTGTTTTGTCTATACTAAAATGCCTGCTCTTAGGCTGTCAATATTCAGGATAAGTTAGCTGGGACAGGAGAAACGCCTTCGGTGGCGGCACATGACGCCAGCCAGTTTAATCGCCAAAATCAGGCTGGTAGGGTCTGCCGTGCCTTTCCCCGCCTTACCGAAGTTAGTGCCATGGTCCACGGAGGTCCTGATGATGGGTAGGCCCAGAGTAACATTGACCCCGTGGGTAATGCCCAGCATTTTGACGGCGATATGCCCCTGGTCATGATACATGGCAACGGCAGCATCAAACTGCCCCTCATAAGTGCGGAGGAATACCGAATCAGGCGGTAATGGCCCGGTTACGTTCATCCCTTGACGGCGCACCTCCTCAATGGTCGGCGTGATGTATTTTATCTCTTCATCCCCGAATAGCCCTCCCTCACCGGAGTGAGGGTTAAGGCCAGCTACAGCAAGACGGGGCTCAGCGACGCCCATCTGCCGTACCGCCTCATCAGTAAGCCTGAGCACGGTGAGTATTCTCTCCGGACGTACCTGTTCAATGGCTCGCAGTAGCGAAACATGCGTAGTTACGTGGCTAACCCGCAGTTTCCCGGAGACCAGCATCATGGCCACATTAGAGGCCCCACAAAGTTCTGCCAGTAGCTGGGTATGGCCATCGTAGTGATACCCAGCTTTATTCAAGGCCCCTTTATTGATCGCTGAGGTCACCATAGCATCACACTCTCCGGCTAGAGTCATATCCGTGGCCAGCTTGATATACTCATAAGCCGCCTTCCCCGCCATAGGGTCAACCCTTCCTCTGGTCAGGCGGTCAAGCTGAATATTGTGCAAGTCGATAACCTCGATGATGCCATCCTGGAATGAGGCTGCCGCTAGTTTCTCGATTGCCCTTACCTCACCAGAAACACCGGTAATCTCCAGCGCGGCCTGCATGGTGGCTGCATCCCCAATCACCACCGGCCGGCATATCGCCCTGACTTCCGGGTCGGCCAGCGTCTTGGCAACAATTTCAGGCCCGGAACCGGCAGCATCACCCATGGTGATGGCAAGCAGCGGTTTATATTCCTCACTCATGATAAATACCCTTTCTCCAAGTAGGCTATGGACTTTACCAGCGCCTCCTCAGTGCCGAAGCCGCCCGCCTTGGTAACTATTCTCATCCCTTGCCCTTGACCGCCAATAAGTTCTCCGGCCGGGACACCCGGTTCGACCTCACCTTGAACCTGGATGGCAGCCACTTGAAGTTTACGGCAGACCTCAACGGCAATGTCTCCCCCGGAAAGGAACAAGCCAGTAAATTTTTGAGTGGCCATGATATTCGCCACTACCTCGGCCATAAGAGCCGGTATAGCATGTTTTAAAGCCGGTGCGTACTGGGAAAAGGTAGAAGATAGCACCAGCCCTTTACCCGGACTGAGAAGCCGCTCAGCCTCCGCCAAAATGCCCCTGATGTTTCCCGAGAGGACATTCTCTTGGTTGAGAGGCTCAACCGCTAAGTTCAAAATGGGCAGACCCAGTTCATCTTTTGCCTTAAGTAGTTGGTTCGCCGCTACCTGATTACGGGTCCCGACCACGACCAGTGCCGGCCCGGATGGTTGATTTTCAGACTTTTCTTTGCCCACCTTGGGTAGCTTGGTGAGGAGAAGATGCAATTCTCTGGCCAAACCACCGGAACCACAGAGCAGCCAGTGTCCTTCGGCTAAAGCTGCTGCCTGAGCAATACCGGTGAGATGAGACTGTTCCGTAACATCACAAACCACGGTATCCTGCGGCATTTCGCTTATCTTCCGATAAAGAGACTCTGGCCCGGCCTCAATATCCTCAACAGTGACACAGCCTACCTGGCGCTTGGTCGCTTTCTCGAGGAGACCAGGAATATGCGATTCCTTTACCGGTAATATTGGGTCGTTGGCAAACTGGGTTTCCGCCACGGCTACTCCATTCACCAGCAAGATACCCGCCACGGTGGTTCTACCCACCGCGGGGAAAGCCGGTGCGACTACCGCCTTCTCACCAGTCAGCTCATCTATGGCTACTTCCAGCTCAACGCCGATGTTGCCCCGCAACGTCGAGTCTATTTTCTTGTAAATCACCTTCCCGATTAGACTCTTGACCGCTTGCCTCACCCTCTCACGGGCGATATTCGGGTCTTCAGCCCGACTATTGGTCGTGATAACCACTACATCGGCGGTTGATGGAAAGCTCGGCTCCAAAATCACCACGGTGCTGAAGCCCAGACTGGCAAAGTAGCCACTACTGTCCATGGCCCCCGTCAGGTCATCGGCAACAATGCCCAGCGTCTGTGTCGTCACTTTCCCCCTCCCAGGTTAGGGATAAAGTATAATCTTGCCCGCCTCACCGCTTTTCGCCAGCTCGATTCCTTTGCCAAAATCAGCCAGGGGCATACGGTGGGTTATCACCGGCATCGGGTCGAACTGCCCTGATTCCATCAGGGTTTGCATATCGTACCAGGTCTGCCACATCGTTCGACCAGTGCTGCCAAAGACCTTGGTCTCCTTATAGATGATATCCGCAGTAAGGTCCAGTTCCACCGGCGCTGAAGGCAAGCCAATCAGACTGACTCTGCCTCCCCGCCGCACCACCCGGAAAGTGGCCTGAATTCCCTTGGCACTACCACTGATATCTATGGAAACATCCACTCCTCGTCCACCAGTAGCCTCAAGGATAGCTTTAACCGCGTCCTCTTTGGTTGGATTGATTAAGATGGCCTTGGGAGCGAACTGGGGAACCATGTTCAACCTAGTGGCCACGGGTTCTACGGCGAATATCTTGCTGGCACCCCAGGCAGTTATTGAGCCTAGACCCATTAGGCCAATGGGCCCGCAACCGAAAACAGCAACACTTCGGTTATTGACTTCTCCCTTGAGAATCCCGTTAACCGCCACCCCCCAAGGCTCCAGGATGGCACCCAGGTCGGGGTTGGTATCTTTGGCCAATTTCCAGCAGCAGACGGCGGGAATTTTAGCGTATTCGGCAAAGGTGCCATTAACGTGCACGCCGATAATCGCCATCTTCTCACAAATGTGCTGCAATCCAGTCCGGCACATATAGCAAGTCTCATCCGGGATATGGGTTTCCACCGCCACCAGGTCACCGACAGCAAAGTTGGTCACCTGACTGCCCACCTTCACCACCTCGCCAGAGCATTCGTGACCGAAAATCATTGGCGGTTTGATTCTGGCCTGGGCAAAAGGAGTCCACTCGTAGATGTGAATGTCAGTGCCACAGATTGCCGCTGCCTTTACTTTAATTAAAACGTCCCGCGGGCCGGGTTCAGGCACATCAACATCCATAAATTTGGCTCCCGGAGCCGCTTCTGTCTTTACCACTGCTTTCATATTGCTTGGCTTCCTCCTTTTCAACGATGTTCCAATTATATACTGACCGTTCTTTGCCGACAAGCAGATGAGACCGAAGTACTTGTGGCTATTTTCTCACATTGCCCTGAGGAGTTTCATCAGGTCAAGAAGGGCGTAATAGGCAGCCCGTCTCCTCATCTGGTATAGTCTTCCCGAGTAGCTTTGTACCTGGTGCAGCTTAATTTGCTCGCTGTCAATGGCGATAAAAACGGTGCCGGGCACCATGCCGCTTACTGCCTCAGGACTGCTTTCCCCCTCGATGCCAATACCAATACTAGCGTCCAATTTACGACGTGCCAAAACTGCCATCGCGGTAGCTATCTCGGCACTCGCCTTACCGGTAACCAAATTGGGCTCTAGCCCCAGAGCTACTTTAACTTCATCGGAGGTAGCGATTAACCCGCCCTTAAAGTATCGCTGGCTTTCCGGAACACTGGCCAAAGTATGCGTCATAAAGCCTCCGGTAAAAGATTCGGCAACCGCTAGCGTTAGCCCTTTGGCAACCAGTAATTGCCCCACGATACCTTCCTGCGTTTCATCGTCCACTCCCCATACGGCATCACCCATAATTGCCCGGACATCAGCCTCCCGCCTCGAAATCATTTCCTGCGCTTCTTCAGGTCGCTCTGCCTTAGCCGCAATACGCAAATAGATACCATCTAGCTTGGCATAAGTAGCCAGGGTCGGATTAGTTGATGACGTCAAATCGGCCAGTAATTCATCTACTTTCGCCTCGGACACACCAAAAGTCTTAACCATACGAGATAGGATGATGGCCCCGGTTCTCTTTTGTAATCTAGGAAATACCTCGTTTTGCCACATGAATTGCATTTCACCGGGAGGGCCAGGCATGGCGGCGATTATCCGCCCCTCTTTCTCCACCCACCAACCAGGCGCCGTGCCTTGGGGATTGGGGAGGGCTACCGCGGAAGGAATCAGCGTCGCTTGCCGGATGTTACTCAGGGGCATTTCTAAGCCGCGTCGGGCAAAAAAGTTGACAATATGTTGCTTCAGCTCCTCGTTTACTTCGGGCTTCTCGCCTAAAAGTCCAGCGATAGCGTCACGGGTAATATCATCCTGTGTTGGGCCTAAACCTCCGGTGGTGATAATAAGATCCGACCTCTGCCACGCCTGCCTGAAGACCCCGGCCAACCTTGCTGAGTTATCCCCAACTGCCGAAGTGAAATAAAGGTCAATCCCAAGCGAAGACAACTGATTTGCCAAAAATGGGGTATTCGTATCAACTATTTCACCAAGGAGAAGTTCCGTTCCGATGGAAATAATCTCAGCTCTCATCTTAAGGTCTTTACCGCCATTCCTTCCGAGCAGGACGCAACCAATTATACCAACAACACCTACAGGCTGCAAGCAATAATATCCTTACAGTGACATCCCCTTGACACAGGAGGGGTAGTGCGCTAACCTTGCAGATGGAAAATGACCAGCTCTTTAATGCCCCATCCTCTTCACATTGGCTTGATGAGGTATAAAGCTATATTGTTACCTAGAAGAAAAAGTAATGCCAGAAATGATGTGCCTAAAAAGGGGAGGTGGTTAGATAAGTTATCTGAAAGTATGATGCTCGCATATCAAATAATAAATCGTAAGGAGGATTTCTTCTTTGGCAAAGAACGCAACCTATAACATGAAACTGAAATTGCAGGCGGGCGAAAAGATACTCGGGCAGCTCATCGGACCCGGAGGTGATCCAGAAAAAACGGTAAGGGCTTTAAAGGATTTAGGAGATGATTATATTATGCTCGAGCTTGAACATAGCCTGGTGAATAAAGAAACCATTTTCGAGTATATTCGTGTTTGCCGCGAGATGGATATGCCTATTTTGATGCGGACGGAAGATAAAGCCGCCTACTTCAGGTGCTATCTTGATGCTGGTGTCAACGGATTAATGTTGCCCCTAGTTCACACCGTGGAGGAAGCGGCCCATGCCGTTGATATGTCCTATTTCCCACCCATCGGGCATAGAGGGACTGGAATCGGTTTGAGCCCCTACTTGATTGACTTTCAGGACCGTGATGAGGTCCCTTTTCTTGCCCTCACGGAATACATTAATAACAACACGGTACTCTTCCCACAAACGGAAAGCCTCGAAAATATTAGCAACCTGCCTCGTATTCTGAGCCTTGAGGGTGTCACCGGCACCATAGTCGGACCTTTTGACCTAGCCCTTGATATTGGCGGCATTGACCCCAAAGCTTTGGCAACCGAGGTTGTTGCCACTGACGTTATTGAAGAGAAACTAAGAGAAATCGTCAAAATATGTCAGGAGGCGGGTAAAGTAGCCGGCATTGGCGGTTTTAAGCCTAAAGTTTTGGCTAGGTGGGCAAAGGAAGGCTATCAACTGCTCATCGTAGACTATGTCCTAAATGGAAATGTGGATAGTCTGCGACCTTTCATTGAGGAGGCACGAGCTCTCATTGCCTAAACGTCAGACCCGCTGCCTAAATTTGTTTGCCGAAAATAACACTTCCCACAGCTGGGAGTTAAAGAACATAAAACTAAGCAATCAGGAGGAAAGTTAATATGGGTAGAAAAGTCAGAATTGGAATTACCGGGGACCTCTTTGACAAAAACGGAAAGTCAATTAGCCCTGGCCCCGGACCAAAGGTGCTCGATGAGATACCAAATGTAGAGTGGGAGCCACTCCCAGAGTATCTACCCGAAGTCAGCCCAGAGCAGGCTCGAAACTTCGATATGGTCATCAGTTTTGCCCCCAAGTGGACACCGCGCACCTTCGCCGGGAACGACCAGCTTCTTACTATCCTTCGCGGTGGGGTGGGCTACGATATGGTGGATGTCCCTGCTTGTACCAATGCTGGAGTGGCACTATTTATCGTTCCTCCAGCGGTCCGGCGCCCCGTAGCTGCTGGCATCATGACCTTTATCCTAGCCTTAAGCACACGCCTCCGCACCAAAGACAAGCTGGCTCGCGAGGGGCAATGGGAAGCGGGGAGACAATGCTCCGGTGAAGGTCTAACCGGAAAGACATTAGGCTCCTTCGGAGTGGGCAACATTGGCCACGAAATGTTCAAGCTGGCTAAACCCTTTGGCATGAGACACATCGGCTACGATCCTTATATCAAACAGGAGGCGGTAGATGATGTTAATGTGAAGCTGGTAGACATGGACATGGTGTTGACCGAGTCAGACTTCGTAAACATTAGCTGTCCATTAAACGAGCAAACCCGTCACTTAATTGGCGAAAAAGAACTGCGCAAGATGAAGAAAACTGCCTTCCTGATAAATACTGCTCGCGGACCTATCGTAGACGAAGCAGCACTGATAAAGGCTCTGCAAGAAGGATGGATTCAAGGTGCCGGCATAGATGTATTTGAGCAAGAGCCGAACCCACCGGATAATCCCTTACTTAAGTTGGAAAATGTCATCGTCACCACCCACTCCATATGCTTGACCGACGAGTTCTATACCACCATGTGGCAGGAAATCGCCAAGCAGATTTCACAGCTCACCCAGGGTGAAAAGCCGATAAAGCTGGTCAATCCAGAGGTTTGGGACAAACCGGAATTCCAAGCCAAACTGAAGAAATTCCACGACACTATTAAGTAAATTGATTTATTCCAGACAACAGTAAATCAGGAGGGTCTTTAAGCAAACACCTGAGGATT
>JAUWBK010000080.1 GCA_030605045.1 Dehalococcoidia bacterium | reverse complement strand
TCAATGTCATAAGGAATGCGGTAAAGCCTGACCAACTTAGTCTCACTGTCATAGATAGCGTAGCTGGCTCGGGAGTCACCGTCCCGGGGTTGACCCACGCCACCCGGATTGATGATTAGCCGGCTCTTGCCCAAGGCAAGTCCAATATTAGCTGCCAATTTACTGAAAGAACAGGCACCGTCTTCATCTCTAAAGATTAGGGGCACATGTGAGTGACCGACTAGGCAATATTGCGATTGGAAAAAGGTAAAATTTTCGCTGGCGATGCTGGTTGATATAAGGTACTCCCAGATAGGGTCTCTCGGGCTGCCGTGCACCAGAGTAAAATCATCTTTCTCAATAGTCAAGGGTAAGCTCTCAAGGTACTGAATATCCTCTGGGCTTAGTTGCTGTGCCGTCCAGCGGCAGGCAGCGGCAGCATCGGGATTAAAATCGGCAATATCTGTCTTACCGATGGCGCCCCAATCGTGATTGCCGGCAACGCAAACATGGTTATACTGGCGCAGAAGTTCGATACACTGGTGCGGGTCGGGACCATAGCCAACGATATCTCCCAAACACCACATCTCCTCCACTCCTCCTCGGCGCTCAATGTCTTCCAGCACCGCGGTAAAGGCAGTTAGATTGGCGTGAATATCGGCAATAATTGCGTAACGCATCCTCTAAAAACTATAACAGCTTTTGTGGGATATGGCTAGTAATGTAGGGGTGTCCAAGAGGGGCGAAGCCCCTCTTTTAATATCTTCCCCCTCTCCTTTGAAGGAGAGGGGGATACAGGGGGTGAGGTAGATTAACAACCTCTATGGCTAGAGGGGAATTGTTTATCAGTGGAATTGAAAGTGAGTTTTCGAAAGCGAGCAAATTTTGACAGGGATGAGTGAAAATGATACAATGCGACAACAAGTATCATTTCGCAAGGTTGATGAAATGAAGAGTATTGCCGAGAGTATGATGGTGAACAGATTATGGGTCATGCATTGCCCGGGAGGGCAAGAAGAGAGTTATATTTTGTTTTGGAGGGTAATGCATGATGAAAACTATAGACGAAATAAACGAGAAGATAAAACAGGGCAAGGCTCTAGTCGTTACGGCTGAAGAAATAATAGACCTGGTCAAAGAGAAAGGCGTCAAAAAAGCTACCCAGGAAGTAGATGTAGTAACCACAGGCACCTTTGGACCAATGTGTTCCTCCGGTGCCTACTTTAATATTGGACATAGCAAACCAAGGATAAAGCTTGGTGGCGGCCGGACTTATCTTAACGATGTTCTCGCTTATCCTGGACTGGCGGCTGTCGATTTGTTCTTAGGGGCTAATGCCCTTCCTGACGATGACCCCAGAAATAGGGTACATCCTGGCGAGTTCAATTATGGCGGCGGAAATGTGATTGAGGAACTGGTCGCGGGCAAGGACATTAGGCTGACCGCCACTGCTTACGGCACGGATTGCTACCCGAGGAAGAAGCTGGAAACTTGGATTAATATCAAAGACCTCAATGAGGTGGTGCTGTTTAATATCAGGAACGCTTACCAGAATTATAATGTCGCCGTAAACCTATCTGATAAAACAATTTACACCTATATGGGCGTACTAAAGCCCCATTTGGGTAATGCCAATTATTGTAGTGCTGGGCAACTCTCACCATTGCAAAACGACCCTCATTACAAGACCATCGGTATTGGCACTAAGATATTCCTGGGGGGTGGGGTAGGCTATGTTGCTTGGCAAGGGACGCAGCATAACCCGAATGTGCTCCGCTCCGAGAATGGAGTACCTAAAAGAGGTGCCGGGACACTGGCAGTTATCGGTGATTTAAAGCAAATGAGCCCCAAATGGTTGGTAGGTACGAGCATGTTTGGCTATGGTTGCACCATAACCGTTGGGGTTGGAGTTCCTATCCCAATATTATCTGAAGAAATTCTCCGCTATACTGCGGTAACCGATGATGATATTTGGGCGCCTATCGTCGATTATTCTGATGCCTATCCAAATCAAAAGCCAGATATCCTGGGCGAAGTCAGCTACGCTCAACTAAAGAGTGGCAGTATCGCGGTGCAAGGCAAGAAGGTGCCAACCGGTTCTCTCTCTAGCTACTTACGGGCGGTAGAAATTGCCAACATTCTGAAGGAGTGGATACTTAGCGGCCAATTCCTGCTCACCGAGCCGGTGGCACTACTGCCTGGTGTCGAATCAGGTGTAACCTTCAAGCCACTGAAAGAACGCCCGCTAGAGACTTAAAGTTAGGAATAGAGAACCACCAGCAAGGGGAACGCTTTATTGATACAATTTAATTGATGACGGAGGTAGTGGCCATGGCTATTTCAAAAAGAATCGTTTTGCATTTTCCGAGACGACTGGTAGAGCAACCGGTAATCTACCGGCTGGTCAAGGACTACAACTTGGAATTCAACATTTTAAAGGCTTCGATTACCGCGGAACCGGAAGAAGAAGGGCTGATGGTCTTGGAATTGAAGGGAGAGCAAGAAGAGTACGATAATGGTATCAACTTTTTGCTTAAGACTGGGGTGAAAATTCAATCTCTCAGCCAGGATTTTACGCGCAATGAAGAAAGGTGCACTCATTGTGGTGCCTGTATTACCATTTGCCCCCCGGGCGCTTTTGAACTTGACCCCGAAACTAGGCAGGTCAAATTTGTCGATGAAAAATGCGTCGCTTGCGGACTGTGCATCAAAGCTTGCCCGCCAAGAGCCATGGAAGTGCATTTTTAATGGTATGTATCAGCCACGAACCTATCGCCACTGGATTAGAGACGAGAGTCTAATTGCCTTCAATGTCGTCGTCAAGGAGACCGATTTATATATTCGTGCCTCAAGTAACCTCCGCCGCAAAGCGTATAAATTGGTGCTAAAGTACCGCACTATGTTGGAAGCCTATATTGAACGTAACCCTGAGTTTTTGACCTCTCTGGAACCGTTTAGTGTTGGTCAGGATGCCCCGCGCATTGTCAAGGATATGGCCGAGGCCGCCAGTCAGGTTGGCGTTGGCCCTATGGCGGCAGTGGCCGGAGCCATCGCCGAATTTGTCGGCAATGAGTTGTTGGCCTTTTCCCCGGAGATAATCGTCGAAAACGGGGGTGATATTTTTTTGAACTGCCAGCGAAAAAGGACGATCGGGATTTACGCCGGCAACTCACCCCTGACTGGTAAGATTGGTCTGGAAATTGATGCTGAGGAGACACCACTCGGTATTTGCACTTCCTCCGGAACGGTGGGGCATTCACTGAGCTTTGGCAAGGCTGATGCGGTTATTGTACTTTCCGAGTCAGCCACTCTGGCGGATGCAGCGGCAACCGCCATTGGCAATCTGGTAAGCCAGCCTGATGACATCCCCAAAGGCATCGAGTTCGCTCAAGGCATTGATGGGCTGAGGGGGGTAATCATCATTAAAGATGATAAACTCGGTCTCTGCGGGAAGGTAAAAATCCTTCGTACTTCAATGTAAGCAGTATTTCTCCACTAGCTATTTTTTAGCTTGTTGCGAAATGCTGTAAACGGCCTCTTTACTGTGAATTTAGCAATATGCTTTCGTTGGAGGTGCCTATTCCTTTTTCTTCTCCAGTCCCTTTTCCTTTGCCATTGCCTTCGTGCGCTTACTTGTCTCATCAGCTTTAGTGAGCAGATAGAGCATAGCGCCTAGACACACAAGGAAAATGCCAATGCCAATAGGTCCTGTCCAAAATAGTAGCAAAAACAGAGTGTCTGCCATTCTTCCTCCTTTCGTTGAACATTAACTTTTGTTCCCAGATTATATAGGTGGGTTTGCAGTGAAGTCAAGAGGGGGTGCGCCGTTAAAAACCCATTTCACAACAAGCTATTTTGTGCCTCAAGCTGTCGGCGTGCTATAATTCTAGCTATGAAAGTTTCGGAGCTGGGAGAATTCGGGCTGATTGACCTCCTGGCTAAGATGGTTTCCAGTTCAAAGAGTAAGCAGTTGGCACCATGGCAACAGGTCATTCTCGGCATCGGCGATGATACAGCTGCCTGGCATGGTGAGGCTGGAACGCAGCTGGTTACCACTGATTCCCTTTTCCAGGACATTCACTTCACTTTAAAAACAACTCCCTGGCAGGAACTGGGCTGGAAAGCGCTGGCAGTCAACGTTAGCGATATTGCCGCCATGGGTGGTGTGCCTAAATATGCCTTAGTCTCGTTGGCGTTACCGGGAAATACTGAAGTAGCCGATGTTACCGCTCTGTATCAGGGAATGATTGAGCTGGCGCAGCAGTTTGAAGTCGCCATCGTCGGTGGTGATACCAGTCGCGCGCCCCTGGTGTCCATTACCATTACCGTTCTGGGCAGCACCAAAAACGGTGAGGGACATATCCTCACTCGCTCTGCTGCCAAACCCGGCGATAAGATAGCCGTTACTGGTTCCCTCGGCGCGGCCGCCGCTGGCTTGGAAATGCTGACCAATCAGCTTCAGTTTAGCCCTGAGGCTACGGCTCAACTAAGAAATGCTTTTCTTCATCCTTGGCCGAGAGTCACCGAGGGACAGTTACTGGTAGCGCAGGGGGTGAAAACGGCCATAGACATTAGCGATGGGTTGATTTCTGACCTGAATCGCATATGTCAATCCAGTAAGGTTGGTGCCCGGGTCGAAGTTGACCGAGTGCCGATTTCGCCTGTCGTTAAAGCTAACTTCGGTGATAGGGCGCTGGAACTGGCACTATCGGGAGGGGAGGACTACGAATTGTTGTTTGTCGCCAGTGCTGATATCATTGATAAGGTAAAAGAAGCAGCCTCTTGCCCGGTAACGGTAATTGGTGAGATTGTAGCCGATAAGATAGGTAAGGTAGCCTTGGTTGATACCAAAGGTAACCCTTTTCTTCTGAGTAAAACAGGATGGGAGCACTTTGCGACATGATGAATCGTCAGGATGAAGACCGAAAGGAAGAACGACCACGAGTACCAATTAGTACCGACAAAAGCGCCGGTTTATGCATTGGCTGTGGACGGAATAACCCCTTGGGTTTGAAATTGAGTTTTAAGTGGGATGGCAAGACGGCTAGAGCTGAGTTTACCCCCACCAAGTTTTATCAAGGCTGGCCGGATATTGTCCACGGTGGCATTATCACGACCATGCTTGATGAAGCAATGGGTCATGCCACTCTCTTTAGTGGCTTTTTTGAGTTTCTCACCGCGGCGATACAGGTAAATTTTAAACGCCCCGCCTTAATTGGTGAGCCCCTTGTCATCACTGCCTCGGTAACCAAGAATGAAGGAAGGTCTATTGAGGTTGAGGGGATGGTATCTTTGCTGGATGGTACGCTGGTGGCGGAAGGCAAAACGACGCAAGTTATCATCGAAACCGGAAATGAGCTTGAAGCGGTTCTCTGGGATATGGACGGGGTGATTGCCGATACCGGTCCCTACCACTTAAGCGCGTGGCAGGAGGTCTTCCAGAAAAGGGGTTTTAATTACTCAGATGAGGTTTTCCAACGTAACTTTGGTAAGCGAAATGATACCATCGTCCGAAGCATTATTGGTGATAGTGCTTCGTTAGCAGAAGTAGACGCCATTACCGCTGAGAAAGAGGCGGTCTTCCGCCAAAAGGCAGCCGCGAAGTTGAAGCCATTCCCGGGAGCCATAGAGTTATTAAAATCGCTTAGGGAATACGGGGTAAAAATAGCGTTAGCCTCCTCAGCGCCCATTGAAAATATCCAATTAGTTATCCAGGACTTGAGTATAGATAATTGTTTTGCTGTCATTGTCTGGGGTAGGGAAGTAACTGAAGGCAAACCGAGTCCGCAGGGTTTCTTGCTGGCGGCCCAAAGATTGGGGGTTGAACCGAAGAACTGTGTCGTGATTGAAGATTCCGTAGCTG
>JAUWBK010000021.1 GCA_030605045.1 Dehalococcoidia bacterium | reverse complement strand
GGTGACTATTAGAGTAACTTCGGCGCCTAGACCTAGACCGAGTTCACCGTGGTGTAGTTTGAGTTCCAATTTACCCTCAGAATCTCCGGTCTCTTCTGGTTCTTCAGGCTCCCCTGGTTGCCCCTCCAAGGTAAGAACATTGAACTCTTGCTCAGCCCCACTCTGGGCTATCTGAGGCTTCAAAATGTATTTTCCACTCTTACCAGCCTGCACAACCGTAATATCATAGACGAAGTTGACTACAGAGGCGCTGATAGTAAAGGGCTTAGAAATCTGCAGCTTGTTGCTGGGCAGCTTCACATTGGCTGTTCCACCACCGCTGAGAACTCCTGTAACATTGTTAACATAGATAAACACCTTATTGTATTCACCGGCCGTGAGATTTCCGCTCCAAATTTCCAGGGCATTTTCCCCTTCCAAGGGCTTTAAGTCTACGTCAACCGGGGGATCAAGATCAAAAATGTGCCACGTGCCTGAGTCACCGACTTGGTGTACACCTATGCTGGAAATGGTCACATTGAGCGATGCAAAATGATCAATAGCGTTGACCTCATCGCTTATCAGCAACCTAAAGTTTTCGGCTCCGGTGGCCGGTGCAGGTGTAGGCGCCGGAGTGAGTGTCGGCGTCGGGCTAGGTTGCGGAGTAGGTGTTTGACTGGGTGCAGGCGTTAGCGATGGAATTTCTTTACAGCCCACGGCTAACAAAGCCACCAGCAGCAAAATAATCAATGCGGCAAAGTATTTCTTCATCTTAGTCCTCCTCAATTTCTAAATAGAAACTCCTTTACTTTTTATTCCCTTACTTATATTATAACGAATAAAATCAAAAAAGGTTACCTCACTTTCAGGAAAAAGTCCTAGGTATTTGGTAACCCCAGAGGGATTTTTGCCGCCCGGTCTAACAATACCCTCGTTTAGATTAGGTGTGGGGTAGGTGAAGTCAAAGGCACCTTTCCAAAGGCGTAACTACATTCCGCACGCTCAGGGGTTCGTGACGTAACACTCTGTCTAATTATTAATCAGCTTAATATTCGCTATCAAGAACTCACGAGAATCGGGATTTGACCCCCAAATTTTTCTTTAAACGTTTAACTGTCCGAAGCTAGAGTGAACCAAGAACTAATTTGAATAATAAGATTCAATGTGTTATAATAAGCATGTACACGAACGACGACTGTGAAGCGGGATGTATCGTGGGGTGGAGGTAGGTTCACTTAGCCTCATTATTACTCTAGACTCCACTTGTACTCCGAGTTATCTGTCTGCTCTCCGCATTAGCAAAATCCGTGGTTACGTTACAAGTAATGCCTTAGTTGCTTATATTCTGTGAAAGGAGGTTAAATGCGCCAAGAAAAAGTAGTGAAAGGGAGATGGCAAGCACTAAGTAACACCCAAAAAATTTTTGCGGTAGTTATAGCGCTATCTCTTGTCGGTGGTTTCAGTTTGCTGGTTCTGGAAGCCAGCGGTTTGGTAATGCTACCTGGAATCTTAGGCTAATACTAGCCTAAGAGTTCTAGGCAGGCGTTATCATTAGGTTGTAGGCCCTGAAGATTTTCGGGGCTTCCTTATTTTATACCAGATGCCCGTATGAGAAGTTATCATCCAATTAAAGCGAACCCATTTTCCTGCTTCAACCCACTTCTCTCTCCAAAATCGTAACTACATTCCGCATGCCCAGGGGTTAATCTTTGTTCAGGTGTGTTAACAATCTCTTGAAATAGGATTAATTGCAACACTCGTTTTAGGCAGTAATCCTTTGAATTGTTATTCATAATCACCTATCATTAGATAGCTCAACGGCGCAGTCTAGAAAGGCAGGAGAAGGAGTCTGTTTTGGATAAGCATGTAATCTTAACTTCAACGGAAAGTAAAGAGCCAAGTTTTTTCTATGGCTATTTCATAGTCGTGTTTGCTTTCGTGGTTATGGTAATGATGTGGGGAACCTCTTATAGCTTTGGCGTCTTCTTTCAGCCATTGCTAGAGGAGTTTGGATGGACACGTGCAGTGACCTCAGGTGCTTTTTCTTTGTCTCTTCTTCTACTTAGTCTTTTCGGTATTGTTGCTGGAAAGCTGACTGATAGGTTTGGACCGAAAATAGTCGTGACCGGGTGCGGTTTCTTTCTAGGATTAGGTTATTTATTAATGTCACAAGTCAGTAGTATTTGGCAATTATACTTGTTCTACGGCGTGATAATAGGCATAGGCATGAGTACTGCCTTTGTCCCATTGGTATCTACGGTGGCCAGGTGGTTTGTCAAGAGAAGAGGATTGATGACAGGTATTGCTTCTTCAGGATTGAGCATTGGCACGCTAATTATACCACTAGTTGCTAATTGGCTTATCTCCATCTATGGCTGGCGTACTTCCTATATGATTGTGGGTAGTGTAGCTCTGGTATTAATTATTCTGGCCGCCCAATTTCTCAGGCGCGATCCAGGTCAGATTGGGCAATCGGCCTATGGTGAAGATGAGTGGCCAGAAACAGGTGATGCCAAGGCGCTTGGATTATCCCTTCAGGAAGCAATTCACACCCAACAATTTTGGATGTTGTGTGTGGCCATGCTCTGCTTTACCTTGGGTCTAGGTGCCATCTTAGTACATATTGTTCCTCATGCAGTCGGTCTAGGAGTCTCTTCAGCCAGTGCGGCTATCATTCTGGCGGTAATCGGGGGAGCAGGTACTGTAGGCAGGGTTATAATGGGTAGTGCTTGTGACAGAATAGGTAATAAGTTGTCCCTTGGCATTTGCTTTGCTTTGCTGTCAGTTTCCTTATTCTGGCTGTTGCCAGCCAAAGAATTGTGGCTACTTTACCTGTGTACGGCAATATTTGGTTTTGGCTATGGTGGGATATCGGCGGTGATATCACCAACCGTAGCTGAGCTATTTAAGTTGAGCTCGCACGGTGCCATTCTGGGGGTTATCAATATTTTCAGCGAAGGCGGAAGCGCTATCGGTTCTGTTTTGGCTGGGTACATATTTGATGCTACTGGCAGATATCAGGTGGCTTTCTTAGTCTGTGGCACTATGAGCACTATCGGCATTATATTGACATCATTATTACGGCCAATCCGTAAGTGGGCAGGGACAAATCCGTAAACCCGAAATAACCCAGCCAGCACCACCTCCCTCTCAATTGGCGTAACTACATTCCGCATGCCCGGGGGTTCTGTTTAACGCTAGGTATTGACAAATAAAAGCAAAACCAATAAGCTAGGTAATCACTGAATATGAGTTCGGTCATGCGACAGTATAACACTGTTGCCTAACGGAGGAATTCCAATGATAAATGACATACTGCTTTATACTGGCTCTGGTGTAATTATCCTGTGGGGTATAGCTCATATTGTTCCAACCAAAAATATTGTTGATGGTTTTGGGTCGATATCAGAAGACAACAAACAAATCATAACAATGGAGTGGATTGCTGAAGGGCTAACACTGTGCTTCATAGGCATACTCGTACTGCTAATTACTTTTTCGGTGGGTTCTCAAGACGTTGCTTCAGTAATTGTCTATTGGATATGTGGCATGATGCTTGTTACTATGGCAGGATTGTCTTTATTAACTGGGGCGAAAACATCAATAATTCCGATAAAGATTTGTCCACTTGTAAAGACGACTGTGGCAGTTTTGTTTTTCCTCGCAAGTGTATTATGAACAGGCGACAGGTTGGCAACGCTTGCTTTGTTTGAAAAAGACCATCTTTTTATGCGGGCAAGTATTGTGATAGTTTGAATTTTCGAAGATTAATATTCTTGATACTTGATTAAGGGAGTAATAAAATGGGGTCGTTGGTAACAATATAAATACGAAAGAGAGGTAAGATGGAGAAGAATATTTCAATGATGACTAAAGTAAATACTTTCCAATCACCCAATAAAATAAAACTTGGTAATGGGGCTGTAAGCCATGTGGGAAAAGAAGCCGATAAATTTGGTGCTAAAAAGGCACTAATCGTCACCGATGAAGGAGTGGTTAAAGCTGGTTTAGTAAGTGGTGTTGAAGAGTCGCTGAAAGCCCAGGAAATAGATTTCGGGATTTTTGACAAAGTGGAGGCTGAACCACCAGCTCGAATAGTGGATGAATGTACGCGGGTAGTTCGAGACAAAGGGTATGACATCATCATCGGTATTGGCGGAGGCAGTTCACTGGATGTAGCGAAGGGTACTTCAATCGTAGCAGCAAATAAAGGGAAGATACTTGATTATGCTGGGGTTGATTTGGTGCCCCGTAGAGGGCTTCCCAAGATTCTAATTCCCACGACGGCAGGGACTGGTAGTGAAGTAACCCGTGTGCTTGTAGTTAGCGACGAGGCAGAGAATATTAAAAAAGCAATTTACAGCGACTTTGTTTTGGCTGATGTTGCCATTGTTGACCCATTGCTTACGATATCAATGCCACCTACGGTAACTGCTGACACCGGCATGGATGCGTTAGTTCATGCCATAGAAGCCTACGTTTCTGTAAATGCGACGCCTTTTTCTGATGTTCTGGCAATTGAGGCCATATATTTAATCGCGGAGAACTTACCAGCTGCTTACGCTAAAGCGGAGAATATTGAAGCCAGATTCAATATGTCTCTTGCCGCCACCTTGGCCGGTATGGCTTTCACCAGTGGCGGCCTTGGCGTAGTCCACGCTCTATCCAATCCGCTGGGAATAGAGTATCACTTGACGCATGGCAGGTCTAATGCCGTTATGTTACCTTATGTGGTGGATTGCAATAAGATAGGTAGCTTAAACAAATATGCCCATATCACTCAGACTATGGGGGAGAATATTGAAGGACTTTCTGCCTATCAGGCGGCCGAGAAACTGGTCACCTGCCTAAACAGATTGCTTGAGATTCTCAATATACCAACGAAAATTAGCGCCTACGGTGTCTCAAGAAAGGATATCCCCAAGCTTGCGGAAGGTAGCATGAAACTAAGCAGACTCTTTGTTCCGAATCCAAGAAATCTGACGGAAGAGGACGTAAAGAACATTTACACTAGTGCTTTATAAAGGGACCGATGTAGCCGAGTGGAGCAAAGTTAGTCTGGTTGTGCCAGCAAGTAGCCTATACCGGCCTTGGTGAGAATAATCTGCGGGTGACTGGGGTCAACTTCCAGTTTTGTCCGCAGGCGTCGGATATGAACCCTGAGAGTGTCCGCAGCATCCGGGTAATCCACACCCCATAACGCTTCGGCGAGGCTAGAGTGGGTTACCACTCGACCAGCATTTTTCATCAGGTGGCTGATGATAGTGCCTTCGGTAGGGGTGAGACTTATCTCCTTTTCACCATAAAATAGCTGCCACGTACCAGGGTCAAAGCGCAATTTCCCACAAACCAAAGGCGCTTCTTCAACTAGAGGAACTCGCCGTCGGGTCACTAACTTTATCCGCGATAGGAGCTCCATCTGCCGGAAAGGCTTAACCACATAATCGTCAGCTCCCCACTCCAGTCCTTTGACTATATCAACTTCATCTGACCTCACCGTCAGAATGAGGATGGGGACAGTAGAAAAAAGGCGGACCTGCTTCAACACCTCGAAGCCACTGATATCAGGCAGCCCCAGGTCAAGGATGACAACATCGGGATTCTCTTTTTCTACTAGGTCTATCCCCCTCTCTCCGAGATGAGTGGAGACTAGTTTAGCTTCAGGCCAACTTAGCTGGAGAGCTAGGGAAATAGCTTCTACAATTGCCTGGTCATCCTCAATAATAAGAACCTTCATAATCTTCACCCTGTTTCAACACTTTTTTCTCCCTGGTCGGTGGCTTCTAAAGGTATGGAAAAGCCGAAGGTGCTACCTTTATCCTTCTGGCTTTTCACCCATATCTGTCCGCCGTGAAGTTCCACTAACTTCTTGGAAAGGCTCAACCCCAACCCCAGTCCGCTGAGACGGTCTTTATCCCTTTCCAGCCGGTGATAAGGCTCAAACAGCTGCTCTTGTTCTTCCTGGCTTATCCCACGGCCCGTATCCTGAACTTCTACTATAAGGTTAGCACCATCCGGCTTGGCTCGCAAGGTGATTTTGCCTCCAGACGGAGTAAATTTTAAGGCGTTGTTCATGAGATTAAGCACAACTTGACGGAAACGCACTTCATCAGCCCATACTGTGGGAAGAGAAGAAGGCAACTCCACATTTAGAGATTGCTTATTGTGTAAGGCTACTGACATTTCTTCATTAGCTATTCTTTGCAGTAGTGGCAATAGGTCTACTGGTTCGGGATTCAGCTGGAGCATTCCAATTTCACCCCTTGCCAAGTCTAGAAGTTCATCAATCCTCTGATTCAGATTGTAGGCACCCAGGTTAATGTTCTCTGCCAAGTCCAACAAGGGTTTGCCTTTGAGTTTCTGAAGTAGTAACTCACTCGAAGCCATAACTGGAGTGATCGGGGTTTTTAGCTCATGGACTAGTGCCCTAGTAAATTCGACTCTTTTGCTTATTTCCTCTTCGAGTTCCTGCCTCAGGTCTTTTTCCTCATTGTAAAGCTCTTGCAGTTTTTCCTCCGCTCGTTTTCGCTCGGTGATATCGCGCACAATATGGACAACCGCGGTAACTTTTCCTTCTTCATCAAATATAGGCAAACAGACTACTTCTGTATGAATTCCCAAGTGCGAGTTAAAAAATTCCTCCCGAGATAGTTTCTTGGTCTTCAGTACCTGCCGGTGCGGGCAATCCGGCCAGGGCTCCTTTGTTCCATGCATCAATTTATAGCAGGTCTTACCAATAACTTCTTGTGGTTTCATCTTAAAGGCATTGGCGAAAGCTTTATTCACTCTAATAATCTTGAAATCTTTATCATGAATCGAAATCAAATCTGAAATGCTATCAAAAGTTGTCCGCCACTCTTGCGCTGCGTGTTCTATCTGTTGCCGTGCCCGTCTACGCTCTGTGATGTCACGGGCAACTCCCAAAATACCGATAGCCTGGCCATCAGGGTCTCTCAAGGGAGTCATTCTAGCCTCGACCCAGACTGTGGAACCATCCTTGCGCTTTACCTCAAGTTCCAGTGTCTGTGACCGGTAGAGGTCCTTCTGCGCCATGTTTTCTATAGCCTGTTCTTCGGCAAAAGTCTTCATTGCAAGGTCAAAGGAAGCCGGAGTGAGGACTTCGGCCAATGTCAAGGCATTGGCTTCCTCGATACTGTATCCGGTGAGGGGCGTAACAGAGGGACTGACGTAAGTAAACCTCAGGTTCAGGTCCACGGTGTAGATAACGTCTCTCGCATTATCAGCAAGTAGTCGATAGTGCTCTTCACTCTGCCGTAGCTCATTTTCAGACTGCTGCAGCGCCGCCAGCATTCCGTTGATTGTGCCCGATAGGATCGATAATTCGTCTGTTCCTGGCATTGACACCCGTGCCGAGATGTCACCGCTGGTGCCGATGCTGTGGATACTATTGCTGAGACGAGACAACCGAGACAGAACCTGCTTCTCCAACAGAAATATAGTCACTATGCCAAAGACTAGACCGACTCCCACTGTCATTAACATAAGGTAGGCGATAGTGATTTCTTGGTCGTAGATTTCTCTGGGCATATCTCCATAGCCATTCAGCAGGAGATTCTCCGACAGGAAATACAAAATCACGATTAGGCCAAGGAACATTGAGCCGATGATGATACGTGTCTTATAACGTAGTGTCATACGTTTGTCTTACTCTCCTATTTAAAGTTGTCCGTCCCGTCTGACATATTTTCTGCCTTTGCTTTTTCATACCATATGTGACCGCAACTAGGTTGCAGGATACGGAAATCCAGACAATCATTTACCATAAGTATATCACACTTGTTACGGGCGTGCGTACTCTAACAAAAAGAGCAAGAATTGGCTCAGTAAGTTTCAAGGTGCTGGTTTAATTGTCCGGGGACTTTAATGTTAGATCATGATCGAAAATCCACCGTCCACCGGTAAAGCTACGCCCGTCATAAAGTCGGCAGCTCGGCTGGCCAAGAAGATGGCTACCCCGGCTAACTCCTCAGGCTCGCCCCAGCGGCCAACTGGAGTACGGTTTATGACACGCTCCTCAAGACCTGAGATTTCTTTTCGTGCCTGGCGGGTAAGTTCGGTATTGATCCACCCCGGCAGGATAGCATTCACCTGGATGTTATCTGGCGCCCAGGCGACGGCGAGGCTCCGTGTCAGTTGCACTATACCACCCTTGCTGGTACCGTAAGGTGCCAATTTACTTCCACCGAAAATGGAGGTCATCGAACCAATATTAATGACCTTTCCGCCCTTAACCGCTTTCATTGCCGGGTGGACTGCCTGCGAGCATAGGAAAGCACCGCGGAGATTGGTAGCGATGACTTCATCCCACTCGGCTGCCGTATAATCTTGTGGTAACCTGCGGATATTCGTACCGGCGTTGTTTACTAGGATGTCGATACGCCCGAAAGTCTCCAGAACTTTATCGGCCAGTGCCCGAATCTGATTCTCTTCCCGAACATCGACTCTTACCCCGATCACGCGGGTACCAAATTCTTTACTGATGTCTAGAACTGCTTCGGCTGTTTTGGCTTCGTTGCGCGCGGCGATGACTATGTTAGCCCCTACTGAGGCAAAGCCGCGGGCAATAGCCTTACCGATACCTCCGTTTCCACCGGTGACAATGGCTACCTTGTCCTGTAAACTAAAAAGGTCATTCATCTGCGTCCTCCCTTAACCGTCAGTAGTTAAAAACTAATAGATACCTTAACTGGCTAATCTTTTCTTGTCAAGCTTTAAACGTGGCCTTAATAAATACCGCTAGCTTAAGTGAAAGTGACCGATTTAGTTTTTAAAACCTTGCCTACTAAACGGGGGCAACTAATCCTAAAGGCGTGAGGTCAGAATTTTACCCTTATTGATGTAGAACTACTGATTTCTTATTGGTTAACATTTAGTCAATATGTTATATATATGTTGTTATAGGGAACAAGGAGTTTTTAGTGGTAAATCCTTCATCATCTGTTGCAGCGAGCGGTGACCGGATGTTCGAATACCTGGCACGTACCTTTCCGGTTGCCTGCGCAACAGACGAGTTTTTTTATTTTCCTCAAGTGCGGCTTCCCGAACCACAATGGAGCACCTGGGATTGCTTCTCTTCGGAATCGGTCACGGAGGTTGTGCGGCGATTGTCAGCCTGGGAAGATGAGCTTGATGTGCTGGCCTTAAATCAACCGGATTTGGAAGTGCAAATTGACATCGCTCTTCTTCAGAAGCTTGCCCGTACTCTCAGAGAGCAGTTATCCGAAGTCAGAATCTGGGAATCTCAGCCAACCTTTTACCTGACTCTCATCTGTATTGGACTCGCCGAAGCTATGGAGTCGGAAGAGCCGGCGGCAAAACACGAGCGGGCTAGGAACCTACCCACTTTTCTGGAGCAGGCTAGCCACAACCTTAATGGTGTTCCTGTTTTGTTTAGGGATATCGGCTTGGAAATGGTCTTAGATACCAGGAATTACCTCGTTTTCTTGAAAAATACACTACCGGAACTAAAACATGCTCTGGCTGCTCTGGACAGATTTAATGATACGCTCAAAAATGTATCAACTCGCGAGGATTTTCTTCTGTCCCGGGAACTGTTGGAACGCGTAATCCGTTTTCACATCAATTGTAACCTGGACATACAAGAGGTAAACCACACGCTGGACCAGGAAATTAAAGATATGCGGCAGATTTTAGAACAGGAGGCAAGAAGCTTGGTCTCAGAATTTAATATTCAGTGTCCTCATCCGCTGTGGTCAGAAGCACTGAAAAGCATTCCAGTGCCTACCGTAAGAAAAGAGGGGCTGATTGGCCTTTTCCAGAGAGAAATAAATAAGCTGACCGAACATTGCCTGGCTCAGGGACTGGTTTCACGGAGCTTGGTTTACTCCTGTCCGGTCCACGTAGCTTCAATGCCATCCTTTCTTTTCGCAATCCGCAGAGCTTTCAGTTACAGCATACCACCCAAACATCCACCTTCCGGGGGAACGTTCTACGTTCTCAATAAAGATCTGTCAGACGAAGTACATAAGACAGGCCACCGGGAATACCGGATGCTTACCGCCCATGAAACTTATCCCGGTCATCATCTTTTGGATGTTTCACGCTGGAGCCTAGCACGAACTTGCCGTCGTGCTGTGGAACAACCGATTTTTTACGAAGGATGGGCCTGTTTTGCTGAGGAGCTAATGAGACTTACGGGGTATTTGACTAATCCCGGTGACTGCTTGCTACTGGCCAAACGCAGGCTCTGGCACGCGATAAGAGGCAAGTTGGATATAGGTCTTCAGACCGGAGCAATGAATATTCCAACTGCCGCTGAGTACTTAAAAGAAATGGGCATCAGCACGGAACGGGC
>JAUWBK010000059.1 GCA_030605045.1 Dehalococcoidia bacterium | reverse complement strand
GGCTACCGGTCGAGAGTATTCCAGACCATAAGTCTCAAACCGCTCCAAGATGAGGGTAGGAGCTATCATCGGGTGATAAGCCAGGATAATAACTGCGCCGAACTCGCTTATACCCCTGGCCCACATCATGATGTTGCCGACCACAATGCTCCGCCACGCCAGAGGAACCGAAACCCTGAAGAAGGCTTGCCACGGTGAGGCACCAAGGGTGCGGGCTACCTTCTCCAGCCTGACATCTACCTTCTTGAAGCCCTCTTTAGCCGAGTCTATCAAGAAGGGGATGCTAACAAAGAGCATAGCCACCACAATGCCAGCGGTGGAGTCAACAAAGTCAATCCCCATGAAATGAAAGGCTTTGCCAGCAAAAAAATTGCGACCAAAGACAAAAAGTAAAGCGATACCAGCCGCAGTGTGGGGTATTACAATAGGCACATCAATTAGCCCCTCCACCAGATTTTTACCAGGAAACTCAAATCTAGCCAGCAGGTAGGCTAAAGGCACACCCAGGAGACAGCCAACAGCAGTAGCTATAAAAGCAGCATACAGACTAAGCCAGATAGCGCCGATGACCCTGCTATCGAGGGCGGTATCAAGCAGTATCTTAGGGTCAGAGGCAACTATCATCTTACCCAGAGGCACAATGATAAATAGGAAAATAACTAACCCAAGAAGTACAAAGGTAAGTGTCATCCTATTAGCGGTAAACCATTTCTTACCCAAAAGACCACCTCCTACTAGTAGTGTTTACTGCATCTAAAAAAGAAGCACCTCGTTTCGAGGTGCTTCCCGCATAAAGCTACAGAGAATTCTCCTTTCCAAACACGGGAGGCACCGCCGTTTCCAGCGATACCCTATCGGCCAGTCTCCATAGATATATCTTTAGGAGAGCAGGCTCGGAGAAAGAATGCTTTATTTTCTTTGCGGGGGTGATTATAGCACACTGGACGCGTGAATTGCAACTTTTACTATTAGAAAGAGGGGCCTTGTCCCTCGTAAACTCCTGGAATACTCTATCTTGACGGTAAGGTAAGCTTTTGTTAAAATCCGAGAGCGACTTTCAGGTTACTTAACCGCCAAAGAATAAGGATAAGGAGATTTATTGTGGCTATTGACTATCAGAAGGAAGGCAAAATTGCTATCTTTACCATTAATCGCCCGGAAGCACTCAATGCGATGAATGTGCAAGCCGCCCGAGAGCTGCACGAGGCGATGGTAGACTTTCGGGATGACCCTGAGTTATGGGTTGGTATCATTACCGGTGCCGGCGATAGGGCTTTTTGTGCTGGTGCTGACATAAAAGATATGTTGCCCTTTCTGAAAGAGCACCTCCAGAGCAGCCCGTGGGCAATGCCAGCTACGCCAATGCGCGGGCTTGACCTATGGAAGCCACTCATTGCCGCCATCAATGGGTTGACGATGGGGGGAGGTCTGGAAATAGCGCTGGCTTGTGATCTCAGGATAGCTTCAGAGAAAGCTCGCTTCGGGTGTCCCGAGGTAACTTTAGGACTGATCCCGGGTTGGGGAGCTACTCAGAGACTGCCCAGAATAGTTCCCTGGTGTAAGGCAGCCGAGCTACTACTTACGGGAAAACCGATTGACGCTCAGGAAGCATACCGCATCGGTCTGGTCAATATAGTGGTTCCTACCGAGGCAGTGATGTCTACCGCCAAGGAATGGGCTGAGGTTATTTGCCAGGCAGGGCCTCTGGCAGTGAGGGCAGCTAAAGAGGCAATGATTAGAGGTAGTAGCCTGACCCTGGAAGATGGTTTAAGACTAGAGAACGCTCTCGAAGCCTACCTGATGAGCACTGAGGACTTCACCGAAGGAACTACCGCTTTCGTCGAAAAAAGAAAGCCTGATTTCAAAGGCAAATAACGCCAAAGCGAAGGAGTACTATGGAAATTAAGCAAGTTGGTGTTGTTGGCTGTGGACAAATGGGTGGTGGCATTACTCAGGTGTGTGCTCAAGCCGGCTACCAGGTGAACGTCTCCGAAATAAATGAGGAACTTTTAAATAAGGGGCTAGCTTCGATTGATTCTTCTCTGACTAAAAGCGTGGAAAAAGAGCGAATTACCCAGCAGGATAAAGATTCCACCTTAGCCCGCATCAAGGGCACCACTAATATGAAGGACTTCAGCGATTGTGACCTGGTAATAGAAGCGGCTATTGAAAATCTAGACGTGAAAAAGAAGATATTTACCGAGCTGGATAAAATCTGCCCCAAGCCTGCCATCCTAGCGACGAACACCTCTTGCCTGTCTATTATTGATATGGCCATGACCACCACCAAACCAGACAAGGTGTTGGGACTGCACTTCTTCAATCCGGCACCGGCGATGAAACTACTGGAAATTGTCAAGACCATCGCCACTAGTGACGAGACTCTTGAAATCGGCAAGAACTTTGGTAAGTCCCTGGGCAAGACCATCATCATTGCCCGGGATGCCCCCGGTTTTATTGTCAACCGCCTGATGGTACCTCAGATACTTAATGCTATCCGAATGGTGGAAGCTGGCGTGGCTACCAGGGAAGATATTGATACTGGTCTCACTTTGGGACTAAACCACCCTCTGGGGCCGTTAGGCCTAGCTGACCTTGTCGGGCTGGATACCCTCTATTTTATCGCCAACGGTATCTATGCCGAATTTAAGGACCCCCAATTTGCTCCCCCTACCCTGCTGAAAAAGATGGTTACCGCCGGTTGGCTCGGACGTAAGACGGGCAAGGGATTCTATGAGTATAAATAAAGCAACTAACGATAAAATACAGCAAAGGAGAAAGTAATCATGAGCATTGAAGGTAAAGTAGCTCTGGTCACCGGTGGCTCTGGAGGACTGGGCCGAGTACATTGCCTGACTCTCGCCAAAGCCGGATGCAATGTTGCCGTTACTGGACACAGTCACTTGGAGAAAGCCGAAGCCGTGGCCAAGGAGATTCAGGACTTGGGCAGAAAAGCCATCGCCGTCAAGATGGATTTAGCTGACTTAGATGAGGTTCAACAGGGGGTTAAGAAAGTGGAAGAGGCGCTGGGGCCAGTTGACATCCTGGTCAATAATGCCGCTTTTGGCATCGTCCGAGCGGTCACCATTGCGAATATGGACAAGAAAGACTGGGACCGAGACTTAAGCGTCAACCTGACCGGAGCCTTCAACACCATCAAATGTTGCATGCCGGGTATGACGGAACGCGGTTGGGGCCGTATCATTAATATCTCCTCCATCGCCGGCACCATGGGTGGCATGGGGCAATGCAGCTATGCCGCCACCAAGGCTGGCCTTATCGGTCTGACCAAGACGGCGGCTCTGGAGGGAGCCCGCAAGGGGGTAACCTGCAACGCCATTGTGCTCGGAGTCTTTGACGGCGGTAGCTTCTACGAAGTAGCCCCGGAGTTCCGTGAGCGTATCATCAAGCGTATGGCGATGCGCCGGGCGGGTGACCCACAGGAGCTGAGCAATGTCCTCGTCTTTCTTGCCTCTGAGGAATCAAGCTATCTCACCGGTGAGACTATCGAGGTCAGCGGTGGCGCCAGTCTGTTCACCTTTTAGCCAATTGTGGTAGAATATAGTCAGCTTTTCCTTAAAGATAGCTAATAATTCAGTGATAAGGATTTACTATGGCGATTCGTGAGGCCAGCGCCAAGGAAAAACAACTAAATATCGAGTCGGTTACCTGGAATGAGCTGACCTGGGTTAATATCGAACGGCCAACGGAGCAGGAGACGGAATATCTGGCGCAAAACTTCCCCTTCCACCCTCTGGACTTAGATGACTGTCTCAGCCGCATCCAGCGGCCCAAGATAGACGAATATAAAGACTACCTGTTTTTAGTCTTCCACTTTCCGGTTTTCAATAAACAGACACGGGCGACCACTACCAGCCAGGTATCAGTATTCATTGGCGAAAACTACTTGATTACCCTGCATAAAGGCGAACTTAAGCCA
Source organism: Dehalococcoidia bacterium (assembly GCA_030605045.1). Lineage (GTDB taxonomy): Bacteria > Chloroflexota > Dehalococcoidia > Dehalococcoidales > RBG-16-60-22 > DAOUZD01. Next base: position 3,188 of record JAUWBK010000059.1, on the reverse strand, counting down.
CTGGTCAAGCTATTCCGGGAATGTGAGCTTGAAGAGGAAGCACGGCAGGAACACTTCAGCCAAGGCTCCAGCTATCTTCTCTACCGTATCATTGACCGGCTCGTTGACTACTGTCTGCCAATCCTGAACCGGATTAGCGCCAATATCGAAGAAATTGAGGATAATATTTTCGCCAGTAAGGGTATGCCTCGGGCAATTGAGGACATTTCCGTCCTTCGGCGCGATGTTATTTCCTTCCGCCGCATCATCTGGCCAATGAGGGCAGTTATTGGCAGCCTAGAGCCAAAGATTCGCCGTTTTACCAAGATGGACCTGGCCGTTTATTTCGGCGATATGATTGACCATGTGGATAAGATATGGGACGCCCTGGATGAATACAAAGAAATAATCGTGGGGCTAAACGATACTCACGACTCGCTGGCCACGAATCGTACCAATGAGGTCATGCGAATGTTGACTATCATTGCAACTATTCTGCTGCCGCTAACGGTAGTTGCGTCTGTCTATGGCATGAACATTCCTCTGCCCTTCCAGGATTCTGGCTATTCCCTTATCTTTGTCCTCTTTATCTGGGTCGTTATTGTCACCGGCATGCTTTACTTCTTCCGTCGAAACCGCTGGATTTAAAATGAATGTCTCACACCGACTGGTGATTATAATCGCTATCTTCATCACCTGCCTCATCACCGCCAATGTCATCGCCGTAAAGGTAATCAGTCTTGGCCCGGTTATTTTACCGGCGGCCATCTTCATTTTCCCCCTGAGCTACATCTTCGGTGATGTCCTCACCGAGGTCTATGGCTACCGTCAGGCAAGAAAGGTTATCTGGCTTGGCTTCATTTGCAATCTCATCTTCGTTATTTTTGCCTGGATAGGACAGATGCTGCCCCCCGCCCCTTTCTGGGAAGGACAAGAAGCGTACGAAAGCATTCTGGGTTACACACCGAGACTGCTCGCCGCTTCTTTCGGCGGCTACCTCGCCGGTGAGTTTACTAACTCCTTTGTCCTCGCCAAGATGAAGATTCTAACCCGGGGCCGCTGGCTTTGGAGCCGGACAATCGGCTCCACGGTAGTCGGACAGGGGCTGGACACCTCAATATTTATTACCTTAGCCTTCATTGGCACCCCCTCTTTCGTGCCGATAATGATTCTGTACCACTGGCTGGCAAAGACTATCATTGAAGCCGTGGCTACCCCATTCACCTACACCGTGGTAAACTTCTTGAAGAAAAAAGAGGCGATTGATACCTATGATTACGAAACCAATTTTAACCCCTTCCTTATCTCAGATTAGAAATCAAATTTCCAGGAAAAAGAAACACCGCATGTCGGGGTGTCTGAAAGGGGTGAAGCCCCCTCAATCTACTCTTACCTTAAACAACCTGTGAGGTTAACATAACTCTAAAAACAAATCAAAGCTAACTAGCTACGAATTGTTTCCCTATTTTTTTTAATCACTATTTTGTCGCCGCCACCCCCCTCCCTCTTATCAAGGGAAAGAGAGACAAAGAGGAGTGGAGTTACCAAATAAAAACCTAGAGTAATGAGGTAAAGGTAATGAATATTCGGTTTCTGGGCGCACATAACTGTGAATCATCAACCATAAAGCTGGTCACCCTGCTCATTGATGATACTCTAGCTATAGAGGCCGGCGGACTTACCTCCAGTCTGCCCATTGAAGCGCAACTCCAACTTAAGGCAGTCCTGCTTACCCACCAGCATTATGACCACATTAGAGACGTCCCGGCGATGGCGATGAATGCCCTCTTCTATGAAACCGATATCCACGTTTACTCTACCCGGGCGGTCTATGATGCCCTGGCGACCCACTGGCTGAATGGCACAACCTACGTCAATTTCCTCGAGAAGCCTCAAGACAACCCAAGGATTAAGTTCACCATAATCGAACCAAATAAGGCATTGCAAATTGACGGCTATGATATTCTGGCTGTCCCGGTGAACCACTCCGTGCCTACCATAGGTTACCAGATTACCTCACCTGAGGGGAAAATAGTCTTTTATACTGGGGATACCGGGCCGGGCCTGGCTGATTGCTGGCAATATGTCTCACCCCACCTGCTTATCACCGAGGTTACGGCACCAAACCGGTACGAAGCGTTTGGCCGACGGTCGCTGCACCTAACGCCAAGCCTACTCAAGGAGGAACTACTCGCCTTTCAAAAGCTTAAGGACTACCTGCCGCCGGTAATTTTAGTCCATATGAACCCCAGACAGGAGAAGGAAATAGCGGCAGAGATCGCACCTCTGGCTCAGGAACTGGATATTTCAATCACCTTGGCCTATGAAGGTCTATTGATTAAACTTTAAAACAGGAGGGAATTAATGAAGCGAGATGCCTGGAAGCTGATTGGTATCTGTGGGATTTACTGCGGGACATGCCCGAGCTACCTAGCCCCGCAGGAAAATGATGTCGAGCAATTAGAAAGACGTGCCCAAAGACACGGCATTTCTATTGAGGAAGCACACTGTAACGGGTGTCTCTCGGATAAAGTAATGCCTTCGTGTGTTGAGTGCCGTCACGGCTTCCGTAAGTGTGCCCGTGAGCATAAAGTGACCTGGTGCTTTGAGTGCGCTGACTTTCCCTGCCAGCGGCTGAGAGACTTCAGAGATACTCACATTGAAGAAGGCATTTCCCACCATGAGCATTTGATTGACGAACTACAGTATATGAAGGAACATGGCATTGAGGCATGGTTGGCAAAACAGGAAATGGCCGGGCGCTGTCCACAGTGTGGGAAAAGGCTATACTGGTTCGCCCGTGTCTGCCCCAGTTGTCAAACCCAAATCAAACGAGACGAGGGTAAATAGGGAGGTATGGTTGGTCGGAAATCTCAAATTTATCGTTGACAACAATGTAGGCAAGCTCGCCAAATGGTTGAGAATGATGGGGTATGACACCGTTTTCTTTGACGGCAGTGATGACGCCTATTTGGTGGTTAAGGCTTTAGCTGAAGACAGGGTGATACTGACCAGAGACACCCAAATTATGAAAAGAGGGGTAATCACCAGCGGCCGACTCAAAGCCATCCTGATTAACAGTGATGAACCAGAGCCACAAATACGACAGGTAGTTGACACGCTGCATCTGGATTACAAGTCAAGACCATTCACTCGCTGTCTGGAATGTAACCAACCACTGGTGGAGAGGAGTAAAGACGAGGTAAAAG
>JAUWBK010000024.1 GCA_030605045.1 Dehalococcoidia bacterium | reverse complement strand
TTAATAAACAATCCAGTTATTCCTGATGGCTGAAAGACCATATGGCTAGCAGGACCATAGCTGCCCCAAATGCGGCCAGTATCATAATTTCATTCCAGATTGATAGGGTATGCCCGAACAGATTGAGGCTATAAGAAGAGTCTGGTGCGGCTCCCAGTATTATCTGGCGGATGGGGGCGATACCGTAGGTAGCCGGATTGACCTTTACCAGGACATCCATCCACGCGGGTAGTCCTTGCAGTGGGAAGAAAGCTCCCGATAGGAACACCATGGGAAACATCAACATTTGCATTGTGGCTTGAAACGCCTCCATTGACCTGATGCGTGTGGCCAGTAAGACGCCTAGAGAGCCCAAGGAGGCAGCGAGCAGAAACATTAATGGCAACAGTGCCAGCACCTGCCACACCGATAAGGTAACACCAATTAAGGGAGCAAATAGCAGGATGAGTATACCCTGGAGCAAGGCTACCGTTGCCGACCCCAGTGTCTTCCCGACGGCTACGGCGGCGCGGCTGATTGGTGCCACCAACACTTCCTTGAGGAAGCCGAACTCCCGGTCCCAGACCACAGACACCCCAGCCATAAACGAGCTCATCAGCACCGTCATGCCGATGATGCCCGGGAAGATGAACTGAGTGAAATCAATGCCGGGGCCAAGGGCACCCATTCTAGCACTGAGGCCGCTACCGAAGACGAACAGAAACAGCAGCGGAAAGGTTATCGACCCAAACAGACGCATCTTATCATGCCAGAAGCGAAGTATATCACGGTACCAGATGGTGTACACGCCACGTAGATGATTCATTGGTCCCTCCTAGCGCCGCATACGGCGGCCGTGCTGTCGAAGCATGGCTTTAAACGTATCACTAACTTCCTCCTCCCGTATTTCCCGCCCGGTGAGCTTGAGAAAGGCATCATCCAAGCTGGGGCGGCGCAGGCTAACCCCCAGTATCCTGGTGCTAAATTCCCTGATAAAGATAGGGAGGAATTCCTCTCCATTGGCTACCTCGAAGCAAAGCCCATCACCATCATGCCTGGCTTCGATTTGGTAACGAAGTCTTATTTCTGCAGCGGCTTTTTCGTTATCGTCAGTTTTCACCGAGATAATATCCTTACCCACCATTTTCTTGAGTTTCTCGGGAGTGTCCATGGCGATAAGCTTTCCGTAGTCAATGATAGCGATGCGGGTGGCTTTGTCCGCTTCATCCATATAGTGGGTAGTCAGGAAGATAGTAGTCCCTTCACGTTGTCGTAGCTCAAGTATGTACTCCCAGATGCGGCTCCGTGTTTGGGGGTCGAGCCCAAGGGTGGGTTCATCGAGGAATAGTACCTTGGGATGGTGCAATAGGCCTCTGGCTAGCTCCAGGCGACGTTTCATGCCTCCAGAATAGGTGCGCACTTCATTGTGGCGCTTGTCCCAGAGTTCCACCATGCGGAGCAATTGTTCAATCCGCTGTTCACGAACTGAAGCCGGTACGCTATATACCAAGCCGTGGAAGCGCATGTTTTGTAATCCGCTGAGCCGTTCATCCAGGCTGGGGTCCTGAAAGACCAGCCCAATTAATTGACGCACCTGGTTCTGCTGGCGCACCACGTCCAGACCATCAATAGTGGCTCGCCCCGAGGTTGGCTTGGTCAGGGTGCACAGGATGTTGATGGTAGTTGTCTTTCCGGCCCCGTTCGGGCCCAGAAAGCCAAAGATTTCCCCGGGTGCCACACTGAAACTAATGTTATCCACCGCCGCCAGTCCACCGAATTTTTTGACCAGATTTTCTACTTTAATGATGTAATCGCTCATGTCTCTCCTAAAGGAAACACTAACCAGGGTGGTCGCTGGTGCGTTAGATGAAAGTTGCCCTACTACTATTCTAGCATTTTAGGCTCGTCGTTGTTTAGCAGCCCAAAATCCTGTAATATGAGTTAAAACGGCTTACTGGTTAAAAAGATGAGAGTAAGATATCGGAGTTATCAGAGTTTTGGTCTGAGTCCCATACTGTTACTGATAATAGTTAACCTCCTGGTGTTTATTATTATTTTTATAGCTAGCAAAATAGCACTACAATTAGCTTTAATACTTATCTCGATTCTAGGATTACCACCTCCAAACTATTTTCTGGCGCAGCCGTGGACTATAGTGACCAGTATGTTTTTACATATAGAGTTTTGGCATATATTCGCCAATATGATAACCCTCTATTTCTTTGGTAGTTACCTCAATAGATTAGTCGGCGGAAAAAAGTTTTTATTAGTTTATTTTTGCGGTGGTATTCTAGGTAATATATTTTTATTGCTTCTGGCAGGCTTTTCCCCTTACAATATAGCTCTTGGTGCCTCTGGAGCGATTTTTGCCTTAGCCGGGGCACTGGTTCTGATGAGACCTAAGTTGCGGGTGATTGTTTTCCCCATACCCATCCCCATTCCCCTTTGGGTAGCCGTAATCGGTGGTTTCCTCATCCTCTCCTTTTTGCCATTTGTCGCCTGGCAGGCTCACCTTGGGGGTTTAGTTCTTGGCCTTATTGCTGGCTATATCTTCAGGAAGAGAGAGCGCTATTTCCTCTTTTAGTCTGACTGCCCTTGGCTTTTTCAGCTTGACTTTTACCTCGTTCGTTTTTTATAATAGCTAGGCTAATTAGTGTTTATTACTAAAAGCGGAAGGGTAATGCCTGAGTAGCTCAGTTGGTTAGAGCAGCTGTTTTGTAAACAGCAGGTCGTGGGTTCGAATCCCCCCTCAGGCTGATGTCTGGTGGTACTGGGAGGGGTGCCGGAGTGGTTAATCGGAGCAGACTGTAAATCTGCCGCCCTAAGGGCTACGCAGGTTCGAATCCTGCCCCCTCCACCATAGAGCAACTTGGCGCTGGTAATTGAAATCCCATTCTGGACGGGAATAGGGTCTAATTGTTGACTTTTATTTCTCATTACCATAAAATAGCTTTGACGAGTCGCCCACATAGCTCAGACGGAAGAGCAATTCCTTGGTAAGGAGTAGGTCACCAGTTCGAATCTGGTTGTGGGCTCGGAATAAACGGAGGTTGAAATGGCTAAACAGAAATTTGAACGGACTAAACCACACGTAAACGTGGGCACCATCGGGCATGTGGACCATGGCAAGACAACATTAACTTCAGCGATAACACTGGTATTGTCTAAGGCAGGAACTAACACTCAATTTACTACTTTTGACAGCATTGACAATGCCCCAGAGGAGAAGGCACGCGGATTGACCATTGCCATCGCCCATATTGAGTATGAAACCGAAAAGCGGCATTATGCTCATATTGATTGCCCGGGACACGCTGACTATATTAAGAATATGATCACTGGTGCCGCGCAGATGGATGGGACGATACTGGTAGTGAGTGCCCCTGATGGCCCAATGCCTCAGACCAGAGAGCACGTCTTGTTGGCGCGCCAGGTGGAGGTTCCTAAAATAGTAGTTGCTCTGAATAAGGTAGACGCCATGGAGGACGAGGAGCTTCTGGAACTGGTGGAGGTGGAGGTAAGAGAACTGCTCAGCAAATATGAATTCCCTGGGGATGAGATACCAGTAATTCGGGTGAGTGCCCTTAAGGCTCTGGAGTGTGGCTGTGGCAAGAAGGAATGTCAGTGGTGTGGCCCAATCTTAAAGCTGATGGATGCAGTTGATGAGTATATTCCGGTTCCAGTCCGGCCCAAGGATCAGCCATTCTTGATGCCGGTGGAAGACGTGTTTAGCATCAAGGGTCGGGGCACGGTACCTACGGGTAGAGTTGAGAGAGGTGTGATTAAAGCTGGAGATGAGGTTGAGATTGTCGGCTTGCACCACGAGCCGCGGAAGGTAGTGGCCACCAGCCTGGAGATGTTCCACAAAACTTTGGATTATGCTGACCCCGGTGACGCCGTGGGTATTCTCCTCAGAGGTGTGGAGCGGGAAGACATTGAGCGAGGTCAGGTGTTAGCTGCTCCCGGTTCGGTGAAACCGCATACCCATGCCGAAGCTAGGGTATATGTTCTGACTAAGGAGGAAGGGGGCAGGCATACTCCTTTCTTTAATGGCTATAAGCCCCAATTCTACATTAGAACTACCGATGTTACCGGAGCCGCAGAGCTGCCAGAAGGGGTGGAGATGATTATGCCCGGTGACGATGTAACCATGAAGATAAGACTTATTTATCCGGTAGCTCTGGAAGAGGGTCTGCGTTTTGCCATTCGCGAAGGAGGTAGGACGGTAGGTGCCGGTAGATTTACCCGCATCTTAGAGTAGGTTTATGGCGAAGAAAAGTGAAGCTAGGGGCATTATTTATCTTGCCTGTACCGAGTGTAGGGAGAGAACATATACGACAACCAAGAACCGGAAAAATGACCCGCAACGGTTAGAGTTGAACAAATATTGTCCTCGTTGTCGTACCACCAGACTCCATAGAGAAGTAAAGTAGTACGACACTATTAAATGAGGTAGGGATTCCGGCGTTGACACATCACATTGCTACGACTAAGCGTTCAAGGTTTCGGTTTATTGGCGAGACCATAGCCGAGTTAAGAAAGGTAGTTTGGCTCTCTAGGCGAGAGGTAATTTATCTATCGGCTTTGGTACTAATTGTTTCCATTGCCGCTGGTCTCGTCTTGGGTGCGATTGATTATGGTTTTACTGGTCTTGTCGAGAAGGTTTTTTTGGGTAGATAGGGACTTGTCTGAATTCCACATTGAATTGAGGCGGTATGATTTGAAGGGTAATTTGTGCTTTTGCGAAAACTTTAGTTAGTGAGGTTATTCGTGGCGGAGAACGGAAAACAGTGGTTTGTCATCCATACCTATTCAGGGTATGAGGACCGGGTTAAGAAGAACTTAGAGCAGCGCATCAAGTTCATGGATTCCGGAAGTGAGATCCTGCAGGTGGTGATACCTACTGAGGATGAGATTGAGGTTAAGGATGGGCAGCGTCGGACGGTGACTAAGAAAATACTGCCTGGTTATGTCCTGGTTCAGATGAAGATGACTGATCAGAGCTGGAGTGTGGTGCGTAATACTCCCGGCGTCACCGGTTTTGTTGGTAGTGGGGGTAAACCAACACCGCTGGAGGAGGAGGAGCTTAACCAGATTTTGCGACAGATGGAAGCTGGGGCACCTAAAGTTAAGGTTGGTTTTCGTCAGGGGCAGAGTGTCCGGGTAACTGATGGTCCATTTATTGATTTTGTCGGCGTGGTAGATGAAATAAACCCTGGGAAGGGTAAGGTTAAGGTATTTTTGTCCCTTTTTGGTCAGGAAACATCGGTGGAACTCGACTTTTTACAAGTAGAGAAACTTTGAGTCTTTTGAGGAGACAGGATGGCGAAGAAGGTTAGGGTGATAATTAAATTACAGATTCCGGCGGGGCAGGCAAATCCGGCACCTCCGGTCGGTCCGGCTTTAGGTCAGCACGGGATTAATATCATGGCCTTTTGTAAGGAGTATAATGACCGCACTTCATCTCAGGTCGGGTCGATTATCCCGGTGGAGATAACTGTCTTTGAGGATAGGTCATTTACTTTTATTACCAAAACACCACCCGCCACTGATTTGCTGAAGAAGGCTTTGGGGGTAGAGAAGGGAAGTGGCAGTGCTGGTCATGAGGAAATAGGTACGTTATCCCGAGATAAATTGCGTGAAATCGCTCAGATTAAGGCTAAGGATTTGAGTGCTAACAGTGTTGAAGAAGCGGAGCGAGTAATTGAGGGCACCGCCCGAAGCATGGGAATTAAGGTAGAGTAAAAAATGGCAAAACATGGTAAAAAATATCGCGAAGCCACTCAAGTGATTGACAGGGCAGAGGCCTACTCTCCTGAGGAGGCTATCGAGTTAGCCAAAAAGTCAGCTAACGCCCGCTTTGACGAGACGGTTGAACTTCACCTTCGCATGGGTGTTGACCCTCGCAATGCGGCGCAGCAGGTACGTGGCGTGACTCTGCTACCTTATGGATTGGGGAAGAAGGTAAGGGTTTTGGTTTTTGCCCAGGGGGAAGCGGTAAAAATCGCCGAATCGGCCGGAGCCGATTTTGTCGGTGGTGATGATTTGATTAAGAAAATTGAGGATGGCTGGTTGGAGTTTGATACCACAATTGCCACTCCGGAGATGATGGGCAAGGTGGGTAAGCTGGGTAAAATTTTGGGGAGGAGGGGGCTGATGCCCAATCCTAAGTCAGGAACCGTGGTCCCTGCCGATGACTTGCCACGAGTAATTGAAGATGCTCGAAAAGGGCGAGTGGAATTCAAGCTAGACCGGACAGCTATCATTCATGTGCCTTTGGGTAAAGTTAGCTTTGAAAATGACATGTTGATGGGCAATCTGACGGCACTGGTGGAAGCGGTGATGAAGGCTAAACCCAGTGGGGCTAAGGGGCAGTATGTGAAGACGGCCGTTTTGACGACAACGATGGGTCCCGGGATAAAGCTTGACCTCAAACCTACTCTCACTTTAAGTACCAGTTAGTCAAATAGTTTAGGTTCTGTTCGGTTTCAGTTGGTAGAAGGGTTTGATTTATTTTTTAGTAAAATATTCCCTTTCGGGTCGGCGGTATTGACAATCTAACTGTTTCGTGCGATATTGAAAGCAAATAATATTGCATAAGGGAGTTGTATAGATGCCTATAACTGCGGAAATGCAGAATATGGTTGCCCAAGTTGGTGGTGAAGAAGCAATTGAACTCAGAATTAGGCGTTTTGAAGAGGATTTCCAGTATCTTCAGTCGCTTTGGCATGAGCTTATGCATAATTATTTAAATCAATGGGTAGCAGTATATGAGAAGTCTCTTGTGGCGCATGGGAAAACTATCTCAGAACTGCGAAAGAAACTATCAATAAAGGGTATACCTCAGAACGAAGCTGTTATTGATTATGTGGCTAGTGAAAGAAAATCAATGCTATTATAACCAATGCCCATAAAAGGCTTTTTCCCAACAGGATACCATTTGTTGCCTGCGCCTTATGTGCAGGCATACTTTTTTCTACCACGTTTAAATTTACATGGTTTAATTAGCTTCATGATTGATACTGGTTCTGATAATACAACATTAAGCCTCATTGATGTGGAGCGCTTAAATGTAAGTTACCGTAGACTTAGGCGAGCTTCATTGGTAGGTGTTGAAGGTATTGCAGGAGAGCAATCCTTTTATCAAGAAGAGGCTTTTATTATGTTCCGTGAGGAAGATGCAACTACATATATATTTCCTATAGATGTTCATGTTCCTAAAAAAGGTAAATATGGTAGTGAAAGAGAGTTACAACGTAGATTACCTTCTATTTTGGGTCGTGATATAATAAACCAATGTGACTTAGCGATTAATTATCAACGTGGAATTATCGAGCTTACACCACCCGAAGGCGCAAAACGACCTGTTCCAACGAGAAGGTTATTATAAATCCCTTTAGATTGAATGGCTAATTACATAAAAGTGAGGCTTGAAACTCTACCAACCACAACCGAGTAGAACCATAGTTTAAGGAAACTTTACTTTCTCAACCAAAGCATGTAGAATTGAACTGGTAAAACTGAATAAGTATCCTGAGACAGCGGGTGCCGATTAAGGCTTAAATAATGTGCCTGCCGAGGAGAAAACATTCTAGGGTAACTAGATTTGGTGAAGTCCTTGGGCGCTAGGCACAAGGGCTTTTTATATTGATAGTCTGGGGGTAATTTAGGAGGTATTGAGATGCCCAGGGAAAAGAAGGTACAGATTATTGATGAGCTGCAAGAGGTTTTTTCTAAATGCAGCGTTGGTATTTTAACTGACTATCGGGGGCTATCCACGGCAGAGATAACTGATTTGCGCCGTACCCTAAGAGGCTCAGGTATTAAGTATCGGGTGGTGAAGAACACATTGGCTCGATTTGCTGCGGAAAGGGCGGGCAAGAGTGAGTTAGTCAGCTTTTTTGAAGGCCCGATAGCGATTGCTTTTGGCTATGAAGATATCGTCGAGCCAGCCAAGATTCTGGCTGACTACATTCGCAACTCAAAAATAAGCCTGAGTATTAAGGGAGGCTTTTCCAGAGATAAAGTTTTTACTCCGGGTGATGTGGAGACTCTGGCCACATTGCCATCGATGGAGGTATTACTGGGCAAAGTTTTGGCTGGGATGCAAAGTCCCATCGTTACTTTGATTAGCTGCCTGGCAAACCCAATGAGAGGGTTTATCGGGGTGCTACAAGCTAGAGTGAAACAATTGGAGGGAGGATAAGATGCCAAAAAAAGAGGTAGAAACCGGTCAAGAAACTGCTGAGGAAACCGCCGAGGTTCAAGAGCAGCCAGCGGCAGAAAAAGAGGCGGAAACGGAGCAAGAAACTGCTGAGGAAACCGCCGAGGCCCAAGAGCAGCCGTCAGCGGAAAAAGAGGCAGAAGCCGCACCAGAAACTGCTGCTGAAACTGCCGAGGTTGAAGCGCAGCCGTCAGCGGAAAAAGAGGCAGAAGCTGCACCAGAAACTACTGCTGAAACTGCCGAGGCACCAGAACCGGCACCGGTGGAAGAGACAAAGGCAGCCCAAGCTCCGGCTGAGGAAGTTGCCGAGGTAAAAGAACCGCCACCAGCCAAAGAAGAAGAGAAACCCAAGGCGGCGAAGGAAGCCGTTAGTGAGCCACCCGCTCCAGCCAAAAAGGAGAAAGTAAAGGTTTCTCCAGCCATTGAGGAGATAATGGCGACGATCAAAAAAATGGCGGTGCTTGAGCTGTCCGAATTGGTTAAGGCTTTAGAGGCGGAGTTTGGAGTTAGTGCCGCGGTTCCGGTGGTTGCTCCGGCGGTAGCAGCGGGAGCGCCTGCTGAAGCGGCCGCAGCAGCGCTGGCGGGTGAAGAGCAGACCGAGTTCAGCGTGATTCTTATGGAGATAGGGGCTAACAAGATTAACGTGATCAAAGCGGTGCGTGAGGTAACTACTTTAGGTCTGAAAGAGTCCAAGGACTTGGTGGAAAGTGCTCCCAAGCCGGTCAGAGAGGGGGTCAATAAGGAAGAGGCGGCGATGATAAAAGAGAAGCTGGAAGCGGCTGGAGCTAAGGCTGAGATCAAATAATTACTTTCCCCTTGCTTGGAAGAGATTTTAAAGAGAGAGCTTTGCCCCTTCTCTTGCCTGCATCCCTCCCGTTCCTTAATTAGGAAAGGGAGACTAGCTTAATTAACAATCTTACCTGCCTATTGAAAATGAGGTTAAAATAGCTTATAGTTACCACCAGTAGAACTCCTTTTTAAGGAGAGGGTGGGGCATGCTTTATCGGGATTGTTTGGCACTAATGGGTGTGGGTGGTCTGTTCATCATCATTGGCTTGGCGACAATTATCTGGGGGAAGAGGGAAGAAAAGGGCTACTATAATGCTCTGGCCAAGCGCCCGGGTGATACCAGGGAGTTTACCGAGCACTGGCCACCACGCCTACAGCCCGGTGCCCTAAAGGCAGGAGGATGGATCGCCCTTGCCATTGGCGTGGTTATGCTCATTACCGGTGGTATTCTTTGTCTTTTGGGCTAAGACCTGAGCCCGACGGGTTGCCTATGGCGCAGGCTGGAGACTCAACTCCTGCAGATCAGCCTCAATTCTGAGGGCATTGGCTCGAAGGCGATTTGATGGTATCACTCTGCCGTCTTGGTACACGAACCAACCGGCTTGCTGCCAGTAAGGTTTTTCTTCCCATACCGCAACGCTAGTCATATCAACCTGGACATACCAGATGCTGGTGCCATCTTTAAAAAGTTCTGATTTAGCACTCCAGTTATCAAAGGCGGCCGAGAATTCGGCCAGGTATGTCTTTGCCTCATGGCTCTCCGCCAGACTCAGCAGGTGCTCATAAACGGCCAGGATAGATCTGTCCTCAGAGTTGATAAAAGTGGTGGGTGCCGGTTTCTCCTCCGGTGGCTCAGGGGGAGGGAATGTCCCAAAGTCTTCACATCCGGTAGCGGCTAGGAGCAGTATCAAAAGCAGG
>JAUWBK010000104.1 GCA_030605045.1 Dehalococcoidia bacterium | reverse complement strand
TTTAACCTCATCCAAGGTCAGAAACTTGGCCGCCGCTGAGCGCACCGTTTCCATGCTTAAATCATTTAAACTACCGCCAGCAGAATCGCCCAATGATATGGTTACCAAGCCACTTGCTCCAAAACTCTGTGCTAGTTGATTCAGTTCGTCAAGCTGCCGGCGAGTATAAGCAGCACCACCGGGCGCGCAGACACCTTTTACCTTACCCCCACTGGCGATTGCTGAACTAAAAATGGCGAAATTAGATTGAGCGACAATATCGGACAGGTCTTTTATCTCGAGACCGAAACGCAAGTCAGGTTTATCGGTACCATAACGGTCCATAACTTCAGCATAACTAAGGCGAGGAAAAGGTTTTATCAGTTGCATTTCCGGTTTAATCGCTGCCACCATGGCAAGGAAAAGTTCCTCCAGCAAGCTGAGGACGTCCTCCTCGTCAATAAAACTCATCTCCAGGTCAAGCTGGGTGAACTCGGGCTGGCGGTCAGCACGCGTGTCCTCGTCACGAAAGCACCGAGCGATTTGATAATATTTCTCCATCCCAGCGACCATCAATAGCTGCTTGAGTTGCTGCGGAGACTGTGGTAACGCATAGAACTTGCCGGAATGGAGACGACTGGGCACCAGGTAATCACGAGCGCCTTCCGGGGTACTCTTAATCAGAATAGGAGTTTCTATCTCGATAAATCCATTAACATCGAGGAAATCACGGATGAATTTCACTGTCTGATGACGAAGAAGGATATTCTCTTTCATCTGAGGCCGACGCAGGTCAAGATAACGATACCTCAAGCGAAGGTTTTCCTCAATTTCAACGTCTTCATTGATATAAAAAGGTGGTGTCCGGGATGGGTTAAGTATCTCAGTATCCCGGGCGATAACCTCAATATCTCCAGTGGGCAATTTAGGGTTCTCCGTTCCGGGTGGACGGGGGGCAACCTCACCGCTAACCCTAACCACATACTCATTGCGCATTTTATCAGCCACCTGGTGACACGCTTTTGACATTTCCGGGTTGAAGGCGACCTGAACTACGCCCTCTCTATCACGCAGGTCAATAAAAATCAGTCCCCCGTGGTCACGGCGACGGTCGACCCAACCAGCCAGAGTTACCTTGTCACCGACATGTTCTTTCCGCAGCTCACCACAGCTATGACTTTTGAGCAAAGTTATCCCCCTCGGTAAGGTGTCATATTTATGAAATGGACTTTACGGCCGCAACAATTTGCTCTTCCTGAGGTAACACCGTCCTCTCAAGGTTACGATTTACCGGAATGATGACATCAGGAGTAGCTACGCGCTGGATGGGAGCATCTAAATGGTCAAAAGCCTGTTCCTGGACAAGGGCGACAATTTCGGCCCCAACACCGCATCTTTTCATCGCTTGATGCGCCACCACCAGCCTTCCCGTCTTCTTGACCGAAGTAATGATAGTCTCAATATCCAGTGGCCACAGACTGCGCGGGTCAACCACCTCTACCTCAATTCCCTCGTCGGCTAGCGTTTGAGCGGCATTTAATGCCTTAGGTAGGAGCGTTCCCCAAGCAACAATAGTCGCATCTGTCCCCTCTCTCTTTATGTCGGCTTTCCCTAGAGGCACTACATAGTCTTTTGTCGGCACGGCACCACTTATACTGAGCAAAGTGACTGGCTCAATAAATATGACCGGGTTGGGGTCTCTAATCGCTGCCTTCAGCAGGCCCTTACCATCATAAGGATTTGATGGCATGACCACCTTCAGGCCGGGCACGTGAACAAGCCAAGCTTCAAAGCTCTGTGAGTGCTGGGCACCGAGGCCAAGTCCTCCTTCGGCGTTGGTCTTGATTACCATGGCCACCTCTGGTCTGCCCGCAGATAGATAGCGCATCTTGGCGACATGGTTGGCGATTTCATCCATACAAATTGCCATCCAGTCGATACGCATGATCTCGACTATGGGTCGCATGCCAATTAAAGCAGCTCCCAGACCAAAACCAATAAGGGCTGTCTCTGAGATAGGTGTATCCCTGACTCGCTCTTCGCCAAACTCACGGAGCAGTCCCCGAGTGGTGCCAAAGGTGCCGCCAAATCTTCCCAAGTCCTCTCCCATCAAGAATACCCTGTCGTCCCGTGCCATCTCCTCTTTTATCGCTTCGGCGATTGCCTCCCGGTAGGTTATTTGATGCTGAGCCACCTCATCTGCCTCCTTCCTGAGCATAAATACCTTCAAAGGCTGACTCAGGACCGGGTTCAGGACTTTTCAGAGCGAAATCTACTGCTTCATCGAGCTCCTTTTTGGCCTCTGCCTCAATTTTGTCCGCTAGCTCATCGGCCAGGTAGCCAAGCTCTTTCAGATTCTGCTTGAAAATCTTAATCGGGTCATGTTTTTCCCACCATTCCTCCACCTCACCCTCAGGCCGGTACTCGGTACCAGCCACTGTCCCCACCCGCAGACTGTGCTCCGGTGATAAACGATAGGTGACGCACTCAATCAAGCTTGGGCCCTCGCCTTTTCTAGCTCTTTCTACCGCGCTTTTCACCGCCTCATAGACAGCGATAACATCGGTACCGTCTACCCTTTGTCCGGGCATGTCATAGGCGACAGCTCTTGCGGAGATATCAATGTTGGCACACCCTTTGCCTAGCGGCAGGGTCATGGCATACTGATTATTGATGCAGAGGAACACGGTGGGCACTTTCCACAGCGCGGCCAGATTCAATCCCTCGTGGAAGGTACCGCGGGTGCTGGCGCCGTCACCAAAGAAGTCAAGGCAAACCTGATTAGTCTTTTTCATCTTTATCGCCAAGCCGATACCACCGGCGATAGTGATGCCACCACCCACGATGGCACTAGTGCCGAGAAAATTACGGTCAAAGTCGGAAACATGCATTGAGCCACCCTTGCCTCCGGTACAGCCGGTAGCCTTGCCAAAAACTTCTGCCAATATTACCGGCATACTCGCTCCTCTAGCCAATACATGTCCGTGGGCGCGATGGGTAGACATGATGTAATCATTTTCGTCCAAGGCGCTACAAGCACCCACGGCTACTGCCTCTTCACCCATAGAAACGTGACCAGTACCCGCTATGTAGCCCTCTTCGAAGTAATGCGGGAGACTCACCTCAAAGAGCCGTATCCTTACCATCCGCCGGTACATCCCCAGGAGAGCTTCCTTGGTTAATTGCATCTTTCACTCCTGTCCTTTAAAATTGAATTACCTTCTCATCGGTATCGCTAGTGATACGCAGCAACGATTTCCCTTTGAAAGATACCATAATTCGCCTAACTCGTCAAAGTAGCGTTCTTATCAATATGTTGCGTTTCTCAGGCACACCGAGTTTGCGCTAACGTCCCCAAGATATTAAGATTAAGTTTAGCCAACTAAAGTCTTGAGATAGTAGTTTACTCTAGACAGAAAGTGCCGTCTATTGTTTAATACCAGAAAACTGAAAGCTGCTCTTCATCCGTGGTATTGGCCTTACGGCTTTAGCAGTCGGTTTAAGTCCAGCCTATTATCCCATGTTATTCATTTTCGTTATTATGGGAATTTTTGCCGGTGCTTACCATCCTTCCGCGGTATCAATGCTTTCTGGATATTTCGAAGCGGCGAGAAGAGGCAAGGTAATCGCGCTTCATATGGTTGGGGGCAGTATCGGCTTTACTATTGGTCCAGTTCTTGGGGGACTTATCGCCGAGTTTCTGGGATGGCGCTTCGCTTTCATCATCCTGAGTATTCCGGCGCTGAGTGCGGTACCCCTGATATTGAAGAGGTTTAGACAGCCAGAACCGGTACATAGTAGCAAATCGGCAAGTCCAGCATCTCAACCAAGGTACCACAGCATTAGCATTTTTCAGGTTTTGCGGCCTATTGCCATTATTTTCACCTTGGCGGTCCTTATGCAGCTTATCGCTGGCTCGGCGATGGCATTCATCCCGTCCTGATGGATAGTGTCCCGTCCCAGCTCCAAGCAACTATGTTTGGCATCTACTTCGGCCTAGGTCTGGAGGGACAGAGTCTAATACAGCCGGTTGCCGGGCATTTTATGGATATTTTCGGCATTGCGGCAGTATTTAACGGTATTGCTTTAACCTGTGTGGGGTTGTCGCTAGTGGCACTGCTCTTAGCCAAAAAGGCCTAAATTATCTCTACTCATGTGTCTTTTTCACGTAGACCTTGATTTCCCCACCCTCCTCCTCGAGCCCCAAATACTCGTGTCCGGTGGTCTGGCACCAAGCCGGCATGTCCTGTTTGATTCCTTTGTCATCAGCCACCACCTCCAGAACCTCGCCCGGCTTTAGCTCTTTAAATTTCTCGGCGGTTTTGACAATAGGCATCGGGCAGTAAAGCCCCATACAGTCCAAGGTCTGGTCTGCCTTCATCTTCTCCTCCTTGACCTGTCCCAGTAAAACGCTGATTAGATAAAAAGGGCTACCTTGGCTTCACGCGCCTCACCCAGAAAATAGGCAGCGCCAGCCAAACTTTCAACTTCACTACGGAAAGCATCCTCAGGAATGCCCATTATTCCGCAAGTAGTGGTGCAGGC
>JAUWBK010000052.1 GCA_030605045.1 Dehalococcoidia bacterium | reverse complement strand
TCATAAGTTGGACATTGCGATATTTCAATGCACACACGGGTTGGCGTTGTCTCAATGACCCTCAACTCAGGTCTATTGGGTGCTTGCGCTTTAAACCAGTCGCCCATCGCCTTGAGCTTTTCCTCCGAGGGTACACCCTCGAGCCGACTGTTCCAGTTATCCATCCCGTACTTTATCCACGCCTTCTCAATTATTTTAAGAGCTCTCTCCTTACCAAGCTCCTGCATAAACTCCTTGGCAAAATAGATGGCTAACTTAAGCTTTGTTTCCTCCTGTTTTACACGTTCCTCATATTCGGTCATGACCTTCTTCTCCTTCTGACTTTTTACTGACTAATTCGGTGATTTCTGACCAATGTGGCTGCCGAGCCAGGATTCGAACCTGGGCTAGAGGATCCAAAGTCCCCTGTGCTACCACTACACAACTCGGCATTCTATTGTGGATGAAAATCTGGCTTCTTCTTTATCTGCCGAAGGTCGGACTCGAACCGACATGAAGGTTACCCTCCAACAGTTTTTGAGACTGCCGCGTCTGCCATTCCGCCACTTCGGCACCATAAGCTATTGGTGCCGAGGCCCAGAATCGAACTGGGGACACGCGGATTTTCAGTCCGCTGCTCTACCACCTGAGCTACCTCGGCACAAAGATTATTGTAGCGGGTAATAAAAAGAGTGTCAAGGAATAGTAAATTAGATCTTCAATTTGACTGTCTGTAAAAATTTCTAAACGGTGCTATAATACAAGTAAACATAATATCGAGGGCAACAAGTGGGTATCGTATATCAGTTGACATTCTTTTTAGCTTTAGGGCTACTTGCCACAGTGGTTGCTATATTTGTTTTTGCTGTATCACTTCTTGGTAGAGCTATGGAAGCAGCCGCCAGAGTTGAAAGAGACATAATAGCTGAGAGAAAAGAAAATAATAGAAAAGAAATGGCAACGCTCAGAAAAGAAATGAAGAAAGCCGAACAAAAAGGCGAAATACCCAAAGAATTGAGACGGAAGCTCGAAAAGTTAGAGGATAAAGATCAGAACTTTAATAAAGAGTTAGGTCGAATTAGAAAAGCTCCAGAATTACTTACTGTAAAAGGTGGAGTGATTCATCCAGGCATTTTTTTATTTATATCCTTAGTACTTAGCAGTACGGCTTTTTATTTATCTACGATAAAGGATTTTAATTCGCTTATACCCCTATTTGTTTGGGTTCTCGGTATAGCAGCAATAGGTTATGGTGTTTATCGAATTTGCAAATCATTAAAAGTCATTGAAAATGTTGCCATAACTTCCGAAGAAGCATGGATAGCTAAAACTGTGGAAGCATTTAAGATAGCTCAAAAGGAACTCGAAGAGGAAAAGAAACCAGAATTGGGATTGATGTGGAAAGAACTAGAAACTCCTTTCCATATTAAAGCAGACTCCACCCTGAAACTCGTTTTTGGTGTACACTTAGAAACCGGAAAGGTTGCCGATAATGTAATGGCCGTATTCTACCTTCCCCCTGGATTTGATTTTCCAGGATTAAAGACTCTTATTCAACCAGACGATATCCCTGTTATTTCCAAATTCATCACTGCCCGAGTTGACTACACTGCTCCAATAATAATAGGGGCGTATACCGCTAATGAAGTGATTATTAAAGTGCCACCTGTCACAGGTAAGTACACAGCCTACTACCGAGTATCATGTAGAGGGGGGCGTGGCCAGTTAAAAGAATTTGAAATTATAGTCGAATAAAAGGTTGCATTTGCTTAGTTGGCTGTTACAGAAAAAGTTTCAAATTACCTCAAACCTCACTCCACCACCACATTATCTATCAGCCTCACCTTGCTAATTTTTACCCTTATTGATTTGAAACTAAAGTACCAGTTAAAAAGTGACTAATGGGGGATGTTTGATTCCGTTAAGGACTGGTATCATTCTCAGCAAGGGGGGACTAATGGTAAGGAGAATATATTTTGAGGATCTATCTCCGGGAATGAGGGCTAGGATTGACCCTGCCTCTAGACTGTCACCACGAAACCGACTGGCTGGGATACTCGGGATTTATCGGCACGGTGTGCTTTCATTGGAGCGCAATTCCACTTTGTCGCTCGCAACCAGGCATAAGCCCTTTAACGGATTGAAGGTTAGAGTAACGCAATATTAAGCGCCGTTTAGCCGGAAATTATTTCACTCCACCACCACATTATCTATCAGCCTCACCTTGCCGATTTCTACCGCCAGTGAGACCAGCGCCGGTGTTTTAACTCTGTCCATTTCCTTCAGCGTCTCCGGGTCAGCGATGCTGACGTAATCAATCGTTGCCAGCGGTTCTTTCTGAATTAAAGTTCTCATTTGTTGTCGTATGTGCTCGGCGTCTCTTTCTCCCTGCGACCATAGTTGCTGGGCGAGGCTGAGTGACTTATAAAGAACAATTGCTGCCTGCCGCTCCTCAATATTTAGGTAGGCATTGCGAGTGCTCGTCGCCAGGCCATCGGAATCGCGCACGGTAGGCATGACAATTATTTCTAAGTCCATATTGAGGTCAGCCACCATCTTCTTGATTACTATTGCCTGCTGGGCGTCCTTCTGCCCGAAGTAGGCTCTGGTTGGCTGCACGATATTAAATAGCTTGGCAACAACGGTCGCCACCCCGCGGAAATGACCGGGGCGGGAAGCCCCCTCTAGTCGCTCCGTAACCTTGCTCACCTCTACCCAGCTATCGAAATCGGGAGGATACATCTCGGCCACGGAGGGCATAAAGACAACGTCAGTTTTTTCCTTTTCCAGTATCGCCAAATCGCGCTGGGGGTCGCGGGGATAACTGCTGAAATCTTCCTGTGGCCCAAATTGCGCTGGATTGACAAAGATGCTGACGACAACAGAAGGGTTCTCAGCCCTGGCCCGTCTAATCAGGCTCAGATGACCCTCATGAAAGTAGCCCATCGTCGGCACAAAACCGACCGGCTCAATAAGCTGCTCTCTTAGCTGTCTCATCTCGGCAATAGTTTCAACTACTTTCATCGTGAATGTTACCTGCTAGCTATATAAAAAAGCCCTCTCCGACATATCCAGAGAAGGCATCCAAACTGCACTGCCAACTTTTCGCCGTCTCGGTCATGTCTGATCCAAGCGACTGCCATTGTTAAGCTAGCTGCTTTCCGCTGCTCACCGCCCTGTGGGTCGACGGCTAACAATTTATCGCTGCTCTAATTCTATAATTCCACTCTTAATTTTGTCAACATATTGGTCACAGGGGTGTTTAAGAGGAGCGTCAGCCCCTCTTCCCCAAATTCCCCCCTCTCCTTTTAAGGAGAGACATACTGGCGGAGTGTCCAGGAGAGGCAAATCCTCAAATGTGCTAACAGGGAGTTTGAGAGGGACGAAGTCCCTCTCTCAGCACTTCCCCCTTCCCCTTATCAAGGGGAAGGGGAATTAAGGGGGATGGGGTTTACAAAGATGAACCCAATGAATAATCTCTTCTGTGTTATGGCACATTGTTTTCAAAACCACAGTAACTTATAATAAGGGAAAAACGAGAGGTAAAACGGCGATAGATATAATTCCGGCGGTAGACATTAGAGGTGGTCAGTGCGTTCGCCTGTATCAGGGCGATTATGAGCAGGAAACGGTCTTCTCTGATGACCCGTTGGAAGTAGCCCTGAAGTGGCAGTCGTTGGGCGCCCCGAGGCTGCATATTGTTGACCTTGACGGTGCGGCTGCTGGGGAACTGCGTAATCTGGCGACTATTAAAGAGATTGCCGGTGCCGCCTTGATTCCTACTCAACTGGGTGGTGGTATCCGCCAGTTGGAAACAATCGAAGAAGTGCTTAAGGCGGGCATAGAGCGCGTCGTGCTGAGCACCGCCGCGGTGGAAAACCCTGAGCTGGTTAAGCAGGCCTGCCAGAAGTTCCCGGAATCAATTGTTGTTAGCGTCGATGCCCGGGAGGGGCAGGTTGCTATCCGTGGCTGGCGTCAGGAGACAGAGTTGACCGCCCTAGTATTTATCAAAGCAATGGTAAAGCTCGGCGTCAAGCGCTTTATTTACACTGATATCAATCGTGATGGTACCCTTACTGAGCCTGACTTTACCGCGATTTCGGAACTGATTGACAACGTCAAATATCCGCTCATTGTTGCCGGTGGTATTTCATCGTTGAACCATCTTAGGATGCTCAAGAAACTTGGTGCTGAGGGGGCTATCGTCGGCAAGGCGCTTTACACTGGAGATATCAATCTGAAACAAGCTCTGGCTGCCATTAGTCAGCTGTGAGAAAATAAATCTTTACTCTTATAATTAAAAGGAGAGTCCAGGGGAGGCAAAGCCTCTATTCTAGTATTCGTCTCGCTCCTCATAAGGGGTGTTTAAGAGGGGCGTAGCCCCTCTTCTCTAACCCTTCCCCCTCTCCTTTTAAGAGGAGAGATACCAGCGGAGTGTCCAGGAGAGGCGTAGCTCCTCTTACATAACCCATCCCCTTTCCCCTTATCAAGGGGAAGGGGGACAAAGGGGGATAGGGTTACCACATAGATAATTAAAGGGGGTGAGGTAGATGAGCAATCTAATCTTCGGAGCCAGCAATGCAGGGGGTGTTTAAGAGGGGCGCCAGCCCCTCTTCCAAAATTCTTCCCCCTCTCCTTTGAAGGAGAGGGGGATAAAGGGGGTGAGGTAGATAAAGAACCAGTTAAAGTTTAATGAAAAAGGACTTATCCCGGCCATCGCCCAGGACGCTGATACCGGCGAGGTGCTGATGCTGGGCTATATGAATCAGGAAGCACTGCGCCGCACTCTGTCCAGTGGTGAAGTCTGGTTTTATAGTCGCAGCCGGCAGGCACTCTGGCACAAAGGAGAGACCTCGGGTAACCGCATATTGGTACGCTCAGTTTGGATGGATTGCGACGGCGATACTATCTTGGTTAAAGCACACCCCACCGGTCCGGTGTGTCACACCGGCAATCAGACCTGCTTCTTTCAAGAACTAACTGAGAAGGATGTAGAGGATTGAAGTTGACATAACTAAGAAAACAATTCAAAGCTAATCAGCTACGAATTGTTTCCCCCGAAAAACAAAACCTATGTCGCCTCCTCACCCTGGTCAATCTCTACCGCTTTCCTTAATGCGGCTAGGGCAACCTCTATCTGACTATCATCGGGTTCTTCTGTCGTCAGGTTTTGTAGCCACAATCCGGGAGCCAGGACTGCCCTGACCAGTGCATTTTTGGAGTGTTTGGCGCCAAAATGGATAACTTCATAGCCGAGGGCAGCAATGACCGGAATGAGGAGAACTCGTGACAGCACCATCATCCAGAGTGCTGGTCGCCCGACAAGGGCGAAAACCACGATGGCGATAACTAATACCGCAAATAGAAAGCTGGTACCACAGCGCACATGAGCCGTACTGTATTTTCTGACGGCTTCTATCTCCATTGGCACCCCGCTTTCGAAAGCATTTACCGTTTTGTGCTCGGCACCATGATAGGTGAATACCCGCTTAATGTCAGGTAGTAGTCCGACTAACTTGAGGTAAGCGATAAAAATTACCAACCGTATTAGGCCTTCAATGAGATGAAATACCAGCGAGGAGCTAATATAGGGATTGATTAGTCTGGTGAGAAAAAGCGGTACGATGAGGAACAGGACAATAGCTAGTACCAGGGCGAGAGTAATCATGACCCAGACTGCCTTCCCCGAAATCTCTTCCTCCTCTTCTTCCAGGGACACGTTGGCTGAGTAGAGCAGGCTTTTAATGCCGAGTACCATCGCCTCAATTAAGACAATGATGCCTCGTATTAGTGGGGTTCGTCTCATCCGGCTGGTGTAGATAGCCGCCAACGGCTGGACCTTCATCGCCAGTCCACCGCTGGGACGACGCACGGCGGTTACCGCTGCCTTCCGCCCCCGTATCATTACCCCCTCAATTACTGCCTGCCCCCCATAATGAAATCTCTTAGCCATAAAGAACCTCTCGATAAAGAAAAAGGAGCGGTTTCAATACCCCGCTCCTGCCCTCTTGTCAGTATATTTTTTAATCTTTTACCTTGTAGCGCCTCTTAAACCGTTCCACTCGCCCGGTGATATCCAGTACTCGGCGCTCCCCGGTAAAAAATGGGTGGCACTGACTGCACAGCTCAACCTTTAGTTCCTTCTTGGTGGAGCCGGTAGTAAAAGTATTGCCGCAGGAACAGATAACCATGGCATCATTAGAGTATTGGGGATGAATCTTATCCTTCATATTATTCAGCTAGCGTAAACGCTAACCTTCCTCCGGTTTTTGCTCGCTGGCTCAAACTTAACAATGCCATCAATAAGAGAAAATAGAGTATAGTCTCTACCCACACCAACATTGTTGCCGGGGTAAATACGGGTACCCCGCTGCCGGACCAAAATCGTCCCCGCAGTCACCTTTTGCCCGGCGTATCTTTTTACGCCCAGCCGCTTGGGTTGACTATCCCGCCCATAGCGAGTAGAGCCGCCTCCCTTTTTATGCGCCATCTGTTATCACCTCTTTTTTGCGCCGTCGTACCTTCTTCGGTGGTTCTGCCTGAACCGTTCCTGGCCCAACTATCTTGTCAATGACCAATTTGGTATGAAACTGGCGGTGCCCGGTCTTCCGGCGGTAGCGCACCTTGGGCTTATACTTGAAGACGATAATCTTCTTGCCTTTGCCCTCTCCTTGCGAGGTAGCGATTACTTTTGCCCCCTCAACCGTGGGTGTACCTACCGTCACCTTATCCCCATCGGCAATAAACAATACTCTGTCCAGCTCAACAGTATTGCCTTCAGCCGCGTCCAGGCGTTCTACCTCTATCGTCTGGCCCGGGGTTACTTTATACTGTTTGCCTCCAGTTTCAATAATCGCGTAAATCTTAGACCTCCAAAAGAATAATTATACCAATTGCTACGATGAAGTGTCAAATACTAGCCTTGCAGTCCCCGCCATAATTCCCCTATCTTTGCTTTCAGCTCGTCAAGGTTGCAATCGGTATCAATAACCACATCGGCCTCTCTTATCCGTTTTCCCGCAGGTAGCTGGGCACGAATCCGTGCTCTGGATTCCGCTTCCGACAGTCCAGTTCGTTCTCTGAGCCGCTTGAGCACGGTATCTTCCGCGGCGGTAGTAACCCACACCTCATCGACTAGTGAAGTCCAGCCCGCTTCCACCAATAGTGGCGCTTCCAGCACGACCACGCTCACTCCCTGTCTCTGGTATTCCGCAAGCTGAGCTCTCACTACCTCATATATTCGGGGATGCATTATCTGGTTAAGCCGGGCTCGAGCCTCAGGATTGCTAAAGACTATCGTGCCTAATTTTTTACGGTCAATGGTGCCGTTAGCGGCCACAATCTGTTGGCCAAAAGCGGCCACTACTTCACGCCAGGCTTCAGTCTCAGGTTTGAAGGTTTCATGACCTATCTTGTCCGCGTCAATAATAGTAGCGCCCAGTTCGGCCAGGAACTGCGACGCAGTGCTCTTGCCGCTACCAATTCCACCAGTAAGACCGATAATTTTCATTTTCCCCTAGAGTTCTAAAGTTCGACGATAGTCTACTTCCTCCCTCAGTATTCGTCAAGCGGTAACCTTAGGGGAGGACAATTCGATAGCTTTTACCTTTGCTGAATTCTGGACAATAACTTTTAGATATGATAAAAATAATATTATTTACTAGGAGGGACAAAATGCCAAAGGTCTTCGTCAGCCGAAGGGTAGCTCAGGAAGCTATTGCTCTGATTACTCCCCATGCCGAAGTTGATGTAT
>JAUWBK010000033.1 GCA_030605045.1 Dehalococcoidia bacterium | reverse complement strand
TAAAGGTGAGCCAGCATCGCAAAGACCGCCGGAAAGGTTATTCCCGATGGATATTCATAGCGGCTGTCACTGAACATGGAAAAGGTGCGAGTCGCCAGAGCTGTGCCCATCGCAGCTGCCCTTTCCACACCCCCCGCCAGGACGACATCGTAAAAACCGGAAGCCACCCACATAAAGGCATCTCTCACTGCCATGCTGGCGGAGGCGCAGGCTCCTTCATACCTATTGGCGGGAATATTAAAGCAGCCGATATTCTCGGCGGCAAAAGCCTGCACCATCCCCTGCCCCTCAGAAAAGTCTCCCAAGACGTTACCGAGGAAGAGAGCCTGAACATCCTTTGGCTTCAGGTTTGATTCCTCAAGCGCCTCCGTGGCCGCTTCGGCAAACAACTCGACACTCGTCTTTTCCTGAGCCCCGCTAAACTTGGTCTCCCCAACACCAACTACAGCTACTTTTCGCATCTCGTTCCTCCTGCTTAAATTCTGGACTCATTTATAAAGTTACTATATTCTGCTAATGCCGTCAATTTTCAATCCACAGATTCGGCTACTAGCTCAGCAACATCCATGACTTTAAGCGATTCCTCAGCCTCCTTCGTCTTTATCCCGTCCTCAAACATCTGTAGGCAATAGGGACAGGCAGTCGTGACCACCTCAGCTTTAACCGCCATCGCCTGCTCCGTCCGCATTTCATTAATTCGCTGACCCACCTTTTGTTCTTCCAGCCACAGGTGCCCACCCCCGGCACCACAGCAGAAGCTGCGCTCCCGGTTCCGCACCATCTCAACCAGTTTAATGCCGGATATATTACTCAAAATCCGCCGCGGCGAATCATAAATATCATTGTATCGGCCCAGATAGCAAGAGTCATGATAGGTTACCACGGCGCCATTACCTTTGATGGTTCCCAGCTTACCTTCCTGGAGCAGGTTGGCAATAAACTCGGTGTGGTGAACAACCGCAAAGTCGCCGCCAAACTGGGGGTATTCATACTTCAAGGTGTTATAGCAGTGAGGACAACCGGTAACTATCTTTTTGATGCCATAATTCTTAAATAGCTCAATATTACCCTGTGCCTGAAGTTGAAAGAGATATTCATTACCCAGGCGGCGAGCCGGGTCACCACAGCAGACCTCCTCAACCCCCAGGATGCCAAAGTTAATTCCAGCTTGTTTCAGTACCCTGGCAATCGCCTGAGCTACCCTGGTACTTCTCTCCTCTAAAGCCTCAGTACAGCCGACCCAGAACAGGACGTCAATATTGCTATCATCAGCCAAAGTCTTAATCTCAAGCCCCTCCGCCCAATCAGTCCGACTAAGCGTCGTTCCCCGCCACGGGTGCCCCCTGGCCTCGATACTCTTCAAGGCACCTTCGCCAGTCTCCGGAATGGATGCCTGTTCCAGCACCAGGTTCCGCCTCATTTCAATAATTTTAAGCATCGGCTCGATGCATACTGGACAGACCTCGTGGCAGGCATAACAGGTAGTGCAGTTCCATATCTCGTCCTCCAGTATCACCTCACCAATTAGCATTCGACTACCGTCCCCCGGATTAACCGCCTCAGTCTTGCCCTTACGCTTCAGCAAAATCGGCGCCCGCTCCAGTAAACCACTTTTTAAATCTTGGATTACCTTTTTAGGACTCAAGGGTTTCCCACTAGCGTAAGCCGGGCAACTATCCTGGCACCGACCACAGCGCGTGCAGGCGTCTAAATCCAGCAGGTGCTTCCAGCTAAAATCTTCAATCTTGGCGGCGCCAAAGGTCTCGGTTGCCTCCAGGTCAATAGGTACCAGAGCCCCCCTCGGCTCCAGATTTCTTAGAAAAACATTAACTGGGGAAACAATGATATGCCACAACCGGTTCCAATACAGGGAAACATAAACAATGGCGCCCAGAGCCATAAGCGTATGCAGCCACCAGGTAATCTGATGCCAGGTTAGCAGCGCCGCTTGACTTAACCCGCTGAAGCCTAAAGCCAGGATATAGCCGCCGGGCGACCATGGTGCCCAGTCCGGGTTGGTCTTTAACTCAGTGGCGGCGATGCGAAATCCCTCAACAATAAAGCCGCTTACTACCACAATGAAGATGAGAAGTAGAGCAACTAAATCCTCGCCCTTATTATCTAGCCTATCCGGTCTTTGAATATAACGCCTATAAACTGCCAGAATTACCCCGACGATAACCAGTATGCCAAAGACATCAACAACTACTGAATAGCCCAGGTAGAAATTCCCCTGCAGAAAGTGAAAGAAGTAGTGGCTGATAAAATTTAAAAATGTAGCTAGGAAAAATATGATACAACCGGCAAAGATGAGGAAATGGATTATTCCGGGATAAAACTCCCTGGGCTGAAGGTCTTTGACCGAAAAACGCCGATGCCCCAGGCCATCAGCGACGCCTAAGAATTTGCGATGCAGTAGAAGGTCAACCACCCCGCTAACTAGGAACGCCCTTACTCTCTTACCCAGATGGTTGAACCGGTTATCCGGTCCACCTAATCGCCATAGTCTATACCGACGGTATAGCGCATATACAAAAATGCCGACCGCAATAACTGCCAGCAAATAAATAATTTCACCAAATGGAATATTCCAGAATACTTCCCGGGTTGGTTCCATAATCGCTTCTCTTTAGTTTAGGGCAAATTACCCCAGTTTGTTTAGCGCAAGCGGGTAACGGCGACAAAAATACCTAGAGCTAGAGCTAACAGGTCAAGAAGGTGAAAACCAAAAATTAGTCCCCAAGGCAGAAAAATACTGACCAGATAGCTTATGGCTACCGCGATACCAGCTACTGCGGCTAACCCTTTGCCGCGTTTGCGGTTGACCGAAATGCTGACCACCTCACCAATGGCATATCCAACGGCGGGACCCAACAGTAAATTAAAGAAAAAGATTGGAACGAACAATTTGAAAGATAGCAAACCTCCTACCACCCCCCAGATAACACCACAAACCACTGCCATTCCCAGTGCCGTACCAACTGCCCTCAGGTAGTACTTGGTAGAAACGCGATAGGTAGGCAGCTTATATAACTTGGCACAATCCGGGCACTTGGCTCCCACCGGGGTCTGTACCAGGCACTTAGGACATATCGGCTTCCCGCATTTACCACACCTCAGGTTAGTCTCAACCTGAGGATGAGCAGCACATTTCATTATGTCAACCTTCCCGTCGTTTAGGTTGTTTCTTGGCACCGGCTTTAGAAGGCATTCGATACATCCAGATTTTCCGATCCATTATATCCCGGTCAAAAAGCAGGCGATTAAGCAATAATCGTCCCCTGCTAACTGAGACCGCCTCAACCGCTCGTGGTGCCGTTAGTCGTTTGATGATGATTACCAGAAAGATAGCTACGAAACCAAGGGTAACCGAAAGTGGCTCATAAAACGAGCTTACTAAAGGCAGTGCCACCGCACCAGCCAGTACCGGTAACGGTGAGCTGCGCAGAATAACCGAACCAATGATTAGAAAGCTGAAAAAGGCGATTGTCGTCCAGGGCGTCATGTCATTTATTAAGGGGAGGATGAAGATTACTCCCATAGCAGTGCCAATTCCCCTGCCACCGCTGAAACGAAGAAAAACCGGCCAATTATGCCCGATGATTGCCGCCAGACCTACCGCTAGCTGCTGGGCAATATCCAGACCTGCTAACTGAGCCACCCATACCATCACCAATCCCTTGCTCAAATCAAAAATGCCTACCGGCAAAGCCAGTCGCCAGGAGGTCATCCGCCACAGATTACCACCCCCCACCTGGCCGGTACCGTATTGTCTCAGGTCTATGCCACGAGCCAGCTTAGCTGCCAGATAGGAAGTGGGCACCGAACCCAAAAGGTAGGCACCCAAGATTAAGGCAATCCAGATGGCCATAAGCTCCTCAAGAAAGAATAATTATTAATTATTATGGTTTGACCGCCTTTAATGCCCGCCGCTCTGCCAGAGCGATGAGTCTTTCCGCTGATGCCATCGGCACATCCACACCACCAATCATCGTCTCGCCGATATCACCCAGACCGTGGTAGTCACTGCCGCCGGTAGCAATAAGGCCATGCCGGTCAGCCAGGCTAGCCAGACGACTAATTTCGTCAATAGTATAGCCAGCGTAGTAGGCTTCAATGCCTACCAGCCCGGCTGCCTTCAGCTCGATAATCATCGCCTCCGGGTCAGCCACCGTTAACGGGTGTGCCATCACCGGTAAGCCATCAGTCCGCACAACTAGTGCCACGGCTTCTACTGGTGTCAACTTTTCCCGCTCAACATAGGCCGGACCATCACGAGCGATGTATTTATCAAAAGCCTCACGGATTGAAGTTATGTATCCCTTCTCCAGCATCGCCAGAGCAACATGAGGACGCGCGATGGTACCATCACCGGCGATTTCCCGGACTCGCTGCCAATCAATATGAATACCTAAATCGGCCAGTTTGACTACCATTCCCTGCGCCCGTCTCTCCCGGGAATTACGAAATTTGGCCAGAGCCCCTGCCAGCTCCTGGCTGGTATAATCGATAAAATAGCCGAGCACGTGAACTTCACCACTGGGGACATCAGTGCTAACCTCAACAGCGGGTATCATTTTTAGTTGGGGAAATTTTTTGGCCGCCTCTAAAGCCGGAACAATTCCATCCACAGAGTCATGGTCAGCCAGAGCAATAACCGATAACCCGAGCTCCGCCGCTTTGCGGACAATCGCCTCTGGACTAAATCTGCCGTCAGAGGCAGTGGAATGAAGATGCAGGTCAACCTTGCTCATTACTTCTCCATCTGCCAACAAATGCGCTCAATATTTATTGCCCGACCGCTATCCTCAGCCACTTCAACCATTATGGCATTAAAGATTGGCTTTCCCTTTCCTACCGATAGACGATGGGGCATTCCGGTGAGAAAGCGCTGAATTACTGACTCGGTCTCATCACCAATAATTGAATTCATTGGCCCGGTCATTCCAATATCGGTAACATAGGCGGTGCCCTGAGGCAGTATCTGGGCATCAATAGTACCGACATGGGTATGGGTACCGAGCACGGCACTGACCCTACCGTCCAGGTACCGCCCCATGGCCATCTTCTCCGAGGTAGCTTCGGCATGAAAATCAACAATAATCACCGGTGGCTTGGGCTCAATCTCAGCCACTAGCTTATCCATCGCTCGAAACGGACAGTCTAACTCACGCATAAAGGTCCTGCCCATCAAACTAACCACCATAATCTGTCTGGTGATTATGTAGCCTCTGCCGGGTACCCCCGGAGGATAGTTTAATGGGCGCAGTATGGGCAGCTCACTATCAAGATAAGGAATAATCTCCTTCTGCGCCCAGATATGATTACCTGAAGTCAAGACATCAATGCCAGCCTCGGTTAGCTCCCTGGCGATGACTGAGGTCAGACCAAAACCGCCGGCAGCGTTCTCCGCGTTGGCAATAATCATACCCAGCTCGTATTGCTGGCGCAAATCGGGTAGAAATTTATACACGGCTTGCCTGCCCGGTTGGCCAATGATATCACCAATCATCAATATTAACATCGGTTCCTCTTATTTAGCATAGTCCACGGCTCTAATTTCTCTGAGCACGGTAACCTTGATTTGCCCGGGATAATCTAGGCCTTCTTCTATCTTCTTCACAATGTCTCGAGCAACCCTCATCGCTCCCAGGTCATCAATCTCTTCCGGCTTAACCAGGATACGGATTTCGCGACCGGCTTGAATCGCGTAGGACTTCTCCACTCCCTTGAAGCCATCGGCAATATCTTCCAGTGCTTTCATCCGCTTGAGGTACCTCTCCAAAGACTCACGCCGTGCTCCCGGTCTGGCACTACTGATAGCGTCGGCTGCGGAGATGATAAAGCCCCATATGCTGACATTCTCCGTCTCAAGATGGTGCTCCGCAATACCCTGCACCACCTCCGGTGCCTTGTCCCACTGCTTAACCAGGTCAGCCCCGATAGCGGCGTGAGTGCCTTCTACCTCCCGGTCCACCGCTTTACCAATGTCATGAAGTAGCCCGGCTCTTTTGGTGATGGCAACATCGGCTCCCAGCTCGGAGGCAATCATATCGGCGATATACGCCGTCTCAATACTATGCGATAAGGCATTCTGTCCATAGCTGGTACGATATTTCAGCCGACCAAGCAACTTGATTAACTCAGGACGCAGTCCGTGCACGCCCACCTGGTAGGCCGCCTGTTCACCGGCACTATAGATATCCGCCTCTACCTCTTCCTTGGCTTTGGTAACCACCTCTTCAATGCGTGCCGGGTGGATACGGCCGTCGAGGATGAGCTTAGTTAAAGCAGTCCGAGCTATCTCTCGCCGTACCGGGTCAAAACTGGACAGGGTTACTGCCTCAGGAGTATCGTCAATAATTAGGTCAACACCGGTAGCTTGCTCTAGGGCTCTAATGTTACGACCTTCCCGTCCGATAAGCCTGCCTTTCATCTCATCACTGGGGAGAGGCACCACCGCCACCGTAGCCTCAACCACAACCTCAGAGGCGCTGCGCTGAATCGCCTGTGACAAACTCTCCTGGGCTTTCTCATCGGCTTCCTCTTTTAGCTTGGTTTCCCACTCGTGAAGACGCCGCGAGGTCTCCTGCTGCATCTCAACCTCCATAGCCTCCACCAGCGTTTGTTTTGCCTCGGCACTCGACATACCCGAAATTAACTCGAGCTGTTTTAACTGCCTACCTCTGACCTCCCCTAGCTGAGTCCGAATGGAATCAATCTCCTTCTCTTTACCGGCCAGGCTACGCTCCCGTTGCTCTACACCTTCCAGCTTGCGGTCGAGAGTTTCCGCCTTTTGCAACAAACGGTTCTCCTGCCGCTGTACCTCAGAACGTCGTTCGCGATACTCCGCCTCAGCGTTTGATTTGATTTTCTTTGCCTCATCCTGGACATTATTCAGCACAATTCTGACTTCATCCCCGGCATCAGCCACCATTTTGGCGGCTTTCCTCTCGGCAATGCGTATCTGTCGGTTAAACATAACCCGCCGAAAAACAAAGGCAGCCATACCGCCAAACACCGTACCAATAATGAAAGCAAAGAAAATAGCTATGATTACGATTACATCTATTTCCATTTTTTCACCCCTCTTATATCTACATTTTTTATTTATCGGGGGCAGCTAAAGATAGCTAACAAAGTTTATCTTGACGAGTCAACGTCAAAGTAAATGCTATCCAGAGCTATTCCCTCGTTCTTGCCATATTCGTTCCACAGTATGATTTATCACTTCATAATTAAAGCCCCGTCGCCTGAGATAATCACCCAGCCGACGCCGAAAACTCTGATAGTCAGACAGTGGCCAATGATGGGTCTTACGCAGAGCCGCCCGATAGGCACTATCGCCGTCATCAATGCCATCAACCACCTGGTCGATGATGTCACTGACCACCCCCATTCGCCGCAACTCTAACTTAGTTAACCGCTGACTACGCGGGTTAAATGATTCCCGATTTTCTTTCCAGAATTGAGCAAAGGCCACGTCATCCACTAAGCTCTGCTCCTTAAGTCTAGCGATCACCGTCTCGATACAATCACCATCAAAACCGCGCCGCTTAAGACGTCCTCTTACCTCAACTTCGCTCCGTGGCCGGTAACTAAGGTACTGGTAAGCAGCATTGAGACAGCGGTGAAAATGGTCAGATTTGGCCAGCGCTTCAGCCTGGCCGGTGGACAGCCCCTGCCCAACTTGCAGGCCTTCTTTGGCTGCCACCTCACCTCCCAGGCTAAAAGCGAACCGGTCATCCAGGAAGACATTTACTCGCTTTTCTCTACTCCTCCCGATACGGAGGGCGGTAATCTTTCTCATTCGCTATCCCCACTCCCTAAAAATATAAGGCTGAAGCTTACACCTCAGCCTTACTTACTCTATATTACCAGTATTAAATTTACGCTATCTAAAATGCCCTTAATCGCCGGGCATGGCAACATGAGTGGTAGCGGCTGAGGCCCTTATTCTCTGTTCAATTTCCTGGGCAAGCTCAGGATTCTGTGCCAGGTACTGTTTGGCACTCTCCCTACCTTGCCCCAGGCGAACATCACCGTAGGAGAGAAAGGCACCAGCCTTATTTATCAGCTCTAGCTCTACGCCTAGGTCAATAAGATTACCCTCTCTGCTTATCCCGTGGTCAAACATGATGTCAAACCCGGCAGTTCGGAACGGAGGCGCAACCTTATTTTTGACTACCTTGGCTTTAATGTGGCTACCTGTTATCTTATCCCCCTGCTTGATTGTCTCCGCACGCCTCAGGTCTATCCTCACTGAACTATAGAACTTTAAAGCCCTGCCCCCTGGCGTTACCTCAGGATTGCCGAAGATAATACCCACCTTCTCTCTTAGCTGGTTGATAAATATCACCGCCGTCCCTGACTTTCCAATGGCAGCCGCCAGCTTTCTCAGTGCCTGCGACATCAGGCGGGCTTGCAAGCCAACATGAGCATCCCCCATCTCCCCCTCAATTTCAGCCCGGGGTACTAAAGCCGCGACGCTGTCAATCACTATCGCATCAATGGCACTGCTCCTGACCAGAGCTTCGGTAATCTCCAGGGCCTGCTCCCCGGTATCAGGTTGAGAGATGAGCAAGTCATCAACATTAACGCCGCAATTCGCCGCATAAGAGGGATCCAAAGCATGCTCCACATCAATATAGGCAACCATACCCCCCCGCTTTTGCGCTTCCGCAAGTATGTGTTGACCCAAGGTAGTTTTCCCTGATGATTCGGGGCCAAATATTTCCGTGATTCGCCCTCTAGGGATACCGCCAACACCTAAGGCTAGGTCTAAAGCTAGTGAGCCGCTGGAAATAGCCTCTACTGGCGATATCGCCACCGACTCCCCCAGTTTCATAATGGAGCCTTTGCCAAACCGTTTTTCAATTTGGCCAATAGCCAGCTCTAGCGCCTTCTCTCTCTCCGTGATCATTTCTCACCTTAACCGCATCATAACACAACTACCCCACCAAAACAAGAGAAAAAGATTATTTATTAACCTCACCCCCTTTGTCCCCCTCTCCTTAAAAGGAGAGGGGGAAGAATA
>JAUWBK010000036.1 GCA_030605045.1 Dehalococcoidia bacterium | reverse complement strand
TGACCGTTTATGTTTATCGTCACCGGGTGAATATTGGGCACCCAACGACGGTTAGTCTTGTGTTTGGAGTGGCTGACACTATGACCGAATTGGGGTGATTTGCCACATAAATCGCACTTCAATCTATCTTCTCCTTTGACTGTTCAGCAGACTTATTGTAAGATAAGATGCTATTTAATACTAGCATAGTCAAGCCAAGCTTGGCAAGGATAGTAGAAAATGAAGCAAGTTAATGCTATTAGCGGCCAAGATTTGAGGGAAATGTTCGTGGCGGCTACTGGCTGGTTAGAGAAGAGTTCTGCGGAGATTGATGCGCTGAATGTTTTCCCGGTGCCGGACGGTGATTGCGGGACCAATATGTTGCTTACCATGCGTTCGACTATGGAGGAAGCCTATCGGGCTCCTGACCGTAGCGTCTCGGCGGTGTCTCAGGCGATGGCCAAAGGGGCACTGATGGGGGCGCGGGGTAATAGCGGCGTAATTCTGTCGCAGATTCTGCGTGGCCTGGCCCAGAGTTTTGCCGAAAAGGAATCGTTTACCGCGGTTGATCTGGTCAATGGCTTGCAGCAATCAGTGACGATGGCCTATAAAGGGTTAAGCAACCCTGTGGAAGGAACGATGCTCACCGTGATTAAGGATGTCGCGGCGGCCGTCCAAGCACAGGTTTCCAGTGACGGCGGTGACCTGATTTCGGTTATGGAGTCGGCAGTTAACGCCGCCGGTGAGTCCGTGGCTAATACCCCCATGCTTCTCCAGGTGTTGCGAGAAGCGGGGGTGGTGGATGCTGGCGGGCAAGGTCTGTATGTTATTCTGGACGGAGCTCTGCGTTACCTTAGAGGTGAGATGGAGCAGATGCGGTTCCGCAAGCCTCAGATAATTGTTAGCGAGATACATGCCACCAAGTTGCCACAGATGATAGCGGCTGATGAGGTGCCTTATGGATATTGCACCGAATTCTTGCTCAAGGGAGAGAAGGTTAAAACGGATAAGATTAGAAGCAAGCTGGAAAAGAAAGGGGAATCTCTAATTGTAGTTGGAGATGAATCGGCGGTCAGGATTCATATTCATACCTTAGACCCGGGCGAGGTTATTTCTTACGCTGCCAGCTTGGGCACGCTGCACCAGATGTCAATTCGGAATATGGACGAACAGCACCAAGACTACCTGGAAATGCAGAAAGATAGAGCCCCAGCCGTTGACATGGCGATTATCACGGTCGCCTCCGGGGACGGGCTGGCGGATGTTTTTAACAGCCTGGGGACATCAGCTATTGTTCCTGGTGGACAAACGATGAATCCAAGCACTAAAGACTTGCTCCAAGCTGTTGAGTCAGTCCCGTCGGACAAGGTTATTATTCTGCCCAATAATAAAAATATCGTGGCTACCGCCAACCAGGTCCAGTCTTTGACGGAGAAGACGATAGAGGTAGTGCCTGCGGAGACAATTCCACAAGGGGTAGCGGCACTTTTAGCCTTTGACTATGAGGCGAATTTATCAACCAACGTGCAGATTATGAAAAAAGCAATGTCAGGGGTAAAGTCGATTGAAATTACGCGAGCTACGCGCTCGACTAAAATAGGTGAATTGAAGATTAAGAAGAAGCAGCCGATTGGTCTTTTGGATGGTGACCTTATCGCTACGGGCAAAAATAACGCGGATGTTCTTGATCAAATGCTGGCCAAGTTAGATTTAGACAAAGTTGAGGTAATTACCATCTACTACGGAGCTGATACCAAGTCGGCTGAGGCGGAGGAGATTAGTAGCCGTATTCGGGAGCAGCATCCTCAATTACAGATTGAGGTAGTTCGGGGCGATCAGCCACACTATAATTATATTGTTTCTATTGAGTAGGAGGAGAGCACTATGGCGATTAAAATTGTTACCGATAGTCTATCTGATATTACCAGTGATTTAGCTAAAGAACTAGGGATTACGGTGGTGCCACTCTATGTGCGTTTTGGCGAGGAGGTCTATCGAGATAGGGTTGAAATGACTACCGAGGAATTCTACCACAGGCTGGTTCATGGTAATGTCTTGCCAACAACAACACAGCCCCCACCGGGTGATTTTGTTAATGTTTATAAAAAACTGGCCAAGGAAACTGATGAAATTCTGGTTATTGTTGTATCGAGCAAGCTCAGCGGCACCTATCAGTCGGCACTGCAAGCCGCGAGCATGATAGAGGAGAAGTGCCGTATTGAAGTAATTGACTCACAAACAGTGGCAATGGGTCTGGGGCTGATAGTTATTAGTGCGGCCAAAGCGGCCAAGGCTGGGGCAAACCTTGATGAGCTGGCTGATCTGGTGCGTAAAGCTATGCCCCGGTCACATCTTATTGTGTATTTTGATACCCTGAAATACCTAGCCAAGGGGGGGCGTATCGGCAAGGCAAAGGAGTTTCTGGGCTCAATATTATCGTTCAAGCCGATACTCACGGTAAAGGACGGCGAGATGTCTCCCTTAACCAGGGTGCGGTCTACGGCGGCGGGTATGAATTATCTATACAATTTTATGGCTGGCTTCTCCAAGATTGAGGCACTGGCAGTGGAGCATGCCGCCACACCTGATGAGGCGGATGGACTGGTTGAGCGCCTCGGTTCGCTTTATCCGAAAGAGCACATCTATCGGTCAATAGTTAGCCCGGTATTAGGGACACATACCGGTCCCAATGCCATCGCGTTAACTGTTCTGGAGGCGGAAAAAGCATAATGCCAGTCAGGGTGGTGACCGATAGCGTCGCTGACCTACCACCTCAGGTAGTTGAAGAGCTGGGGATTACCATAATACCACTAAACGTTCGCTTTGGCGAAGAAGTCTACCGTGACGGCATTGACCTGACCAATGAGCAGTTTTACCAAAGACTGACTACCAGCAAAATCCTTCCGGTTACTTCTGTGCCATCACCGGGGACCTTTGCTGAAGCGTATGATAAGCTGGCTGAAGAGACGGATGAAATTCTGGCCATCATTCTTAGTTCCAAGCTCAGTGGCACCTATGAGGTGGCGCGGCAAAGTATTGGCTTAATGAAGCGGAAATGCCGGGTAGAAGTGGTTGATTCACAATGTGCGGTTATGGCAGAAGGGTTTCTCGTTATCGCTGCCGCCAGGGCAGCTCGGGCTGGGGCTAGCCTGGACGAGTTGCTGGGCATAGTACGTGGCAACATTCCCCGGGTTGATATGCGGGCTGCTTTTGACACGCTGGAGTATCTCCGAAGGGGCGGGCGAATTGGTGCTGCCCAGGCTTTTCTGGGCTCAGCGCTGAGGATACACCCTATCATCACGATGAAGGACGGTGTCGTTGAGCCGGCGGGCAGAGCGCGCTCCCGGGCCAAGGCGATAGACCACTTATACCGATTTGCGGCGGGTTATTCTCACCTTGAGGAAATGGCGGTGGAAGAGGCGGCCTGCCCTGATGATGCCGATTTGTTAGTTGAACGGCTTAGCACTAAATTTCCGAAAGAGCGTATCTATCGGTCAAAGACGACCCCGGTAATCGGCACGCATACCGGTCCCGGTCTCCTTCTGGTAGCGGTGATGGGGGATAAGTAGTAGCGATTTACGAGCGCGGAGGAATGTTTTGTCAGTGGATTTTGAGCCGCTGCGGAAGATTCTGGAACTGGAGCAGAAAAAGGGTTACGTCGATTCCGCGGTCATCGGGGGTCTGGATAGATTTCTCCGCAACTGGGCGGGTCAGGCTGTAGAGTCGATAGCTAACCCTCGCCTTTTGAAGCACTTTCATCATCTGATTAACGCCAGCTATGCCTCTTTGACGAAGCAACAGCGCAAGGAATGGGTAAACAGTGTGCTTGACCTGGTAGGGGAGGCAGCAGGTGCGGAGGGAGATGAAGCTAAACCGCCCGAAAAGGTCACGGCACCTTTAGCTCGAATTAAGAAGACCCCAGCCGCTGGTAAATTGTCTTCCCCGGTAAGAGGCTATAGTATTGATTCACCAATCACAATTGTTAAGGGTATTAGTTCAAGTCTGGCGACAAAATTTGGCAAGTTAGGGTTGAAGACGGTCCGCGACCTGCTTTATTTCTTCCCCCACCGCCACCTTGACTACAGCCAGGTGAAGTTTATTTCGCAGCTGAGTGAGGGTGAGGAGCAGACGATAATGGCTAATGTATGGCAGGCCGGGGTAACCAGACTGGGTTATCGGCGGGGCACCGAAGCGATTGTGGGTGATGAAACCGGTAACGTCAGGGTGGTGTGGTTCAATCAACCCTATCTGGCGAAGCGGCTACCGACCAATACCCGGATAGTGCTCAGCGGGCGGGTAACCCTGTTTAAGGGACGGCACGTCTTTGAGTCTCCAGAGTGGGAGTTTGTCGAGGATAAAGATTTAATTCATACCGGGCGCCTAGTGCCAGTCTATTCACTGACTCAGGGCCTGCGCCCCCGCCAGGTAAGAAAGCTGATGAAAGAGGTTGTTGACCAGTGGGCGTGGCAGGTGGAAGACTTTTTGCCGTCAGAGCTGAGGAAGCGGCGTGACCTCCTGGAGCTACCGCAGGCGATAAGTCAAGCTCATTATCCTGAAGACGAAGTAGCTAAAGACAAGGCAAGAGTCCGCCTGGCGTTTGATGAGCTCTTTGTTCTTCAACTGGGGGTAATGAGTCGGAAGCACGACTGGCAGGAGAGCCAGCCGGACAGTGCCTTTAATGTCAATAGCACGCTGCTAGAGAATTTTATAAAATCTTTACCCTTTGTGCTGACCGCGGCACAACAAAAAGTCCTTAAGGAAATACTGGCTGACTTGCAGAAACCGCAGCCGATGTCCCGGCTATTGCAGGGGGAAGTAGGTAGTGGCAAGACAGTAGTGGCTACGGCTGCCTTGCTTTTAGCCGTGGCCAACGGTTATCAGGGGGCATTTATGGCGCCGACCGAGATTCTGGCGGAGCAGCATTTTGTCACTGTTGGTGAGCTTTTGTCTCGGGCGGGAAACCTGGAGGAGGAAGAGCCCTATCTGCGCAGTTACTCCGGAATTTTGCCCCGACCCCTTACCGTGGCATTGCTTATCGGTGATATAAGTCAAGCCAGAAAGCAGGAACTGCAACAGCGTATCCTGGAAGGAGATATAGATATTGTTATCGGGACGCATGCTCTGATTCAAAAAGGGGTTGAGTTCCGCCAGATGGGGTTGGCGGTGGTGGATGAGCAGCACCGCTTTGGGGTTACCCAGCGCTCGGCACTGCGGCAAAAGGGCTTTAAACCTCACATGCTGGTGATGACGGCAACACCCATCCCCCGAACCCTGGCGCTGACCTTATATGGTGACCTTGACCTATCGGTTATTGATGAGCTACCTCCGGGGAGGCAGGTGGTGAAAACAAAGTGGCTTAAACCGTGGCAGCGGGATAGTGCCTACGCCTTTTTGCGCAAACAGGTAGCGAGTGGTCGTCAGACCTTTATCGTCTGTCCCCTGATTGAAGAATCAGAGGCGATCGCGGCCCAAGCAGCGGTAGTGGAATACCAGCGCCTATCCGAGGGAGTCTTTCCGGATTTAAGGTTAGGCTTGCTTCACGGGCGACTATCGAGTGATGAGAAAGATGAGGTCATGCATCGTTTTCGCGCTGGTGAGCTGGACATTCTGGTTTCGACTCCGGTGGTGGAGGTCGGTATCGATGTACCTAATGCGACAGTAATGCTGATTGAGAGTGCCGACCGCTTTGGTCTGTCACAGTTGCACCAGTTCCGTGGCCGGGTCGGGCGGGGGCAGGAGCAAAGCTATTGCATGCTGCTCGCGGAGAACCCTTCCGAGGTAGGTAGAGAAAGACTTGACATAATAGAGAACGTTCAGGACGGTTTCATCCTGGCGGAAGAGGACTTAAGACTGCGGGGTCCCGGGGAATTCTTCGGCACGCGACAGAGCGGACTACCCGACCTGCGTATGGCCAAGCTTTCTGATATTGCACTACTGGAACTAGCCCGCAACGAGGCGATAAAACTCTTTCAAATCGACCCGGGCCTGGGAATGCCGGAGCATCGTCCTCTAGCTCAGGAGTTAGCACGGGTCTGGCCGGAGGCTGGTGAATGGAGCTAGGCAGACGGTAGTTAATCCACCCGGTACTTCTTGACTACTGATTCATTCAGCTCAATACCCAGACCAGGTTTGTCAGTCAGTTCAATATAACCGTCTTTATTGATTGTTACTGGTTCCTGCAGTAAGTTCTCTCTTAGCGGGTTATAATTTCGGTCAAATTCCTGAAGTAGGCTGTTAGGTATCGAGGCACTAAAGTGTAAATTAGCTACCAGCGCAATCGCCGAAGAGAAGGAATGGGGCACGCAGATAATATTCCAGGCGCTGGCCATAGCGGCAATCTTTTTTGCCTCGGTGATACCCCCGCACCAGGTGACATCGGGTTGGGCAATGTCAATTGCCTTATTGATGATAAGGTCTCGGAAGCCGTATCGGGTAAACTCATTTTCGCCAGCCGCCACCGGCGTATCTATGGCCGCAGCCACCGCAGCACTACCTTCGATATCTTCGGCCGGTACCGGCTCTTCAAACCAAAAAATGTCATATTCCTCAAGTTTTCGGGCCAGTTTTATCGCCTGGTAAGAAGTATAAGCGTTATTGCCATCCACCAGCAGGTCGATATCATCGCCAATCGCCTCCCTGACCGCCTTAACTCTGGTGATATCTTCAGCTTGATTACGCCCGATTTTCATCTTCACCGCGGTAAAGCCTTCTTTCACATACGAGGCCATTTCGGCGGCTAATTCTTTTAATCCTTTGCCTTCGGCATAGAACCCGGCACTGGCATAAGCCCGAATTTGCTCATAGCAGCCGCCCAGAAGTTGATAAAGAGGCATCCTAGCTGCCTTAGCTTTGATGTCCCACAGAGCAATGTCAAGGCCACTAATGCTGGCGATGATGGCCCCTTTGCGGCCATGCTTTATCGTCCGCTGATACATTTTCTCCCAGAGCTTCTCGATATTGAGAGGGTCTTCAGCAATGAGGTATTCCTTCAGTTCTTTTTCGATAATCATTTTGGTTATCAGTGGGGGGCCACCAAAGTAGGCCGCCTCACCGACTCCGGAAAGTCCTTCATCGGTGTCTACTTTCACCAGAACGGCACTCCGATGGGGCAGGGTATAAGTAGCATCCATAATCGGTTTGTCCAAAGGACAGGTGAGAACCATGGCTTCGACATTGGTGATTTTCATCTGACTTTTCTCCTTTTTTAGGTTTATAACCGCTTTAGGCATCGCAGATATTATAATACAAAACAATAACCAACCTAAAGCCATTAGCAGAGGTATTTCGAGGCAAGCCGCGCCTGGAGAGAGTGTTGAAGAGAAAGTGGGTAATAGGTAGAAGTAAACAGACTTGTCCTTAGGGTATTGACAACTACATAAATGGGACTATAATACTACTTACCTGATATGAAAGAGCCTTAAAGAAATAAAGACAGTGGTTTGGTAAGATGCGGATGAAAGAAGGGCACTAGAGTCACTAAGTTATACCTTGCAAGGTTAACAGGGGAAATAACATGATAAAACAATCCATTTGTACGAGTTGTGGGTATGTTGGCCATCCGAAACAGGTAACCAAAGGGAGCTTCATCACGGAGGTTTTTTATTGGTTGTTATTTCTCTTACCTGGCCTTATTTATTCTATTTGGCGATTGACAAGCAGATATAATGCTTGTCCGAAATGTAAAAATGCCTCCATGATACCTGTAGATACACCAATGGGGCAGGAATTACTCGCAAAGCAACAGGAGCTTCCTGAGCAACACAGCAGTAACAGTTAGTCATAGTCTACAATAGCAGAATACAGCTTCAAACTGTCCTCAAGCCTAATATCTAGTCAGCACCACCTCCCTCTCAATTGTCGTAACTACATTCTTCACGCCCAGAGGTTCATTGCTATTTAGGTATTGACAATCACGCCAATAGGACTATAATTAAACCACCTGTTGTGAAATAGCCTTAAAGAACAATAAACGCTGGGTTAGGGAAGATGGGTATGATATGATATGAGGGCACTGGAATCGCTAAGTAATATGGCGGTTGCTGGTGCCCTTTTTGTTTAAGGTAAGGGATTGTGAAACTGGCCAATAAAGGAGGTGTAAAATGGAAACAGCAAAAAAATTGCATCCCGCATTCCAGCACAATTACTATCTATTTCGCAGAAAGGTATTCAAGATGTTTGGAGGGGCTTTTCATATGTATGATGAGAGCGGAAACCTTCTTTTCTATTCAAAGCAGAAAGCATTTAAATTAAGAGAGGACTTCCGAGTTTACTCAGATGAACGTCAAACAGAAGAACTTCTAACTATTAAAACCCCCCAGATTCTCGATTTCGGAGCAACGTATAATGTGCAAGATGCAGCTACAAGTGAGGCTATTGGAGCCATAAGACGAAAAGGCCTGAAGTCTATTATTAAGGATGAATGGATTTTCCTCTCTAACGAAGGTCAAGAGATTGGTAAACTAACTGAAAGTAGCATACTAAGAGCCCTTTTAAGCAGGTACATTAACTTAGTTCCGCAAAAGTATGTTATAAGCTCAGCCGATGGTAGAGAAGTTGCTAAAATTGAACAGCATTTCAATCCGTTTGTACTAAAATACAGCATGACAATAGCGGAGCCGAGTCCTCCGATTGACCGAAGGCTTTTGATATCATCTGGGATTCTACTAGCCGGTATCGAACGAAGGCAATGGTGAAAAAGAGAATTATCTGGTTGGCAGTAAGTTGTTTAATAGTAGCAGCCGTG
>JAUWBK010000032.1 GCA_030605045.1 Dehalococcoidia bacterium | reverse complement strand
CTAGTAGCCGCCAGTGTCGGAATTTTCCGTGTTCTCTCCGAGGGTGAACTACACCACTATCTGGGAGGATGGCCGCCACCTTTTGGCATTGAATACGTACTTGACCACTTGTCGGCGTTTATAGTCCTGATTGTTGTTTTTATCGGTTTCATTGCGGTGATTTACCCACCTGAGGCTGGCTTATATCAGACCCCCAGAAAAGGTGTCCCGGTGTATGGCCTGATTCTATTGCTGTTTGCTGGGCTTGCCGGTGTGGTAGTTACCGGTGACCTGTTTAATCTCTTCGTCTTCCTTGAGATTTATTCCTTAGCCAGCTATGCCTTGATAACGTTGGGTGGTGACCGTGCCGTGGTGGCTAGCTTTCGCTACCTAGTACTGGGGACAATTGCGGGCAGTTTCTACCTTTTGGGAGTGGGCTTTATTTACTTTTCCACGGGGACTCTCAACATGGCTGATGCCGCTCAGCGTCTAATTCCTTTGTATGGCTCACCGACGATAATGGCCGCCGTGGCTCTTATTGTTATTGGCATGGGTATTAAGATGGCCCTCTTTCCACTGCATGTCTGGCTGCCTGACGCTCATAGCTATGCTTCGCCAGTGATAGCTGCTATTCTAGCCGCTATCCAGATTGAGGTCGCTGCCTATGTGCTGGTGCGCATGTTGCTCACTGTTTTTCAGCCCCAGTATTTTATTGAAGTCCTACCGGTGACTACGGTAATTGGATGGACCGCCGCCGCTGGTATCATTTTTGGCTCGGTGATGGCGATTGCACAGCGGGATTTCAAGCGGATGCTTGCCTATAGCACCGTCGCCCAGGTTGCCTATATCGGACTGGGCATCGGGCTGGCTAATCCATTGGGACTCATTGGTGGCTTACTGCACATTCTTAACCACGCCTTTATGAAGAGCTGCCTCTTTTTGATTGCTGGTGGTATCCGGTATCAGACCGGACTGCAGAAGATATCTCAGTTTGCCGGTTTGGGACGCAAGATGCCATTGATGATGGCTGCCTTTACCGTGGCGGCGCTATCTATGGTGGGCATTCCACCGACGTGTGGCTTTTTTAGCAAATGGTACCTGGTACTGGGAAGTATTGATGCCAATAACTGGGTCTTCGTGGCTGTTATCTTGGCCAGTAGTCTGCTTACCGCCGTTTACTTCTTCCGGATGATTGAGCGGATTTATGCCGTACCGTCAAGTGGTGATGCGGCGGTGGAGCAGGCAACCGAGCCTTCAGCCAGGATTCTGGTACCCATACTGATTCTGGCCGTCGGTATTATCGTTTTAGGTTTGATTAATGCGGTCATTGTCATTCAGGTTCTGAAGCCAGTGGTAGCACTTTTGTAGTCTAGTCAAAGTGGGGGAACGAACTTAGCTTTATGGAAACGTACTTCTCGCTAAAACCACTACTAACCGTGCTGGTCTCGCTGCTGGCAACCGTCTTGATCGTCATTCCAAATCAGCGACCAAATGTTCGGGAATCTTGGACGATAATGGCGGCTGTGGCCATGTTTGCCTTGGTGGTGTCGATGCTGCCCAGTGTGCTCCAGGGTAAATTTCCCGAAATAACTCTATTCGCCATTTCTCCAGGCATTTCCTTGGCATTGAGGGTAGATTACTTGGGCATTATTTTTGGACTCTCTGCCTCAT
This sequence comes from Dehalococcoidia bacterium, assembly GCA_030605045.1. Lineage (GTDB taxonomy): Bacteria > Chloroflexota > Dehalococcoidia > Dehalococcoidales > RBG-16-60-22 > DAOUZD01. The sequence goes on along the minus strand of JAUWBK010000032.1, from coordinate 7,412 downwards.
TGCTCTGGATTTTAACCTCATTCTTTTCCATTGGCTATGTGCGTGGCGTATCTGAGCACAAGCAGACTCGCTACTTTGCCAGCTTTGCCATTTGCCTTTCGGCGACAATGGGCATCGCTTTCGCTGCCAATCTCTTGACGCTGGTCATCTTTTATGAAATCTTGACCATTGCCACCTATCCACTCGTCCTCCATAGAGAAACGCCGGAAGCAATCTTTGGGGGACGAAAGTATCTGGTCTACTTACTCACCGGTGGAGTTTTCCTCCTCTTTGCCCTGGCGCTCACTTATCAGATAAGCGGTTCAGTTGACTTCCGGGCTGGGGGAATCTTATCAGCGCAGGTAGGGAAGAATAGCGTCATCATGCTGTTCATCCTGTTTCTGCTGAGTTTCGGAGTCAAGTCAGCGATTATGCCGCTGCACAGTTGGCTGCCGACAGCTATGGTGGCGCCGACTCCGGTCAGTGCCTTGCTTCATGCTGTGGCGGTGGTGAAAGCCGGGGTCTTCGGTTTTGCCCGGGCTATCGGCTTTATTATTGGTCCTGCGCTGTTACACACGAGCGGAGCATCAGGTTTTCTCGCTGGTCTTACTGCGGCCACGATATTGCTTGCTTCGCTTATCGCCTTGCGCCAGGACAATTTGAAGGCGCGCCTCGCCTACTCCACGGTAGGCCATCTATCCTACATTGTTCTTGGACTGGTCTTGCTCTCGCCCAGCGCTTGGATCGGGGGTCTGCTCCACATTGTCAACCACGCGATGACGAAAATTACTCTCTTCTTCTGTGCTGGAGCTATCTATGTCAAAACACACTGTGAGAATGTAAGTGAGCTGAATGGCATTGGTCGACAAATGCCAATTACGATGGGTGCTTTTGCCTTAGCCTCGTTGGGACTGGCCGGAGTGCCCCCACTCAACGGATTCATCAGCAAATGGTATCTGGTTCAGGGGACGCTGGATGTAGGGCAGGTGGTATTAGCTGCTACTTTGCTCCTCAGCGGTCTCCTTAATGCCGGCTACCTTTTCGCTATCGTCGTCCGTGCCTTTTTCTTCCGCTCGGATAAGTTTACGAAATTCGGTGAAGCATCACCATTAATGGTCATCCCCCTGGTGCTGACCGCCATTTTTTCGCTTTTGATGGGTCTCTTTCCTACTCAATTTCCTAACCTTTACCAGCTGGCCTCTCGTGTTGCCAGCAGTGTTCTTAGCAGAGGTGGATTATGAAGCGAACCTGGCTCGTGGTCTCCATAACCGTGCTTGTCATCTTTATTTTGCTTGACCTTTTCCTGGTGAACGGGCATATTCACGTTGAATTCCCGTGGTCTCACCTTGCCGGGTTCTTTGCCCTGTTCGGATTCCTCGGCTGTTTGTTGATCATTGTCGTGGCTAAGCTCCTCGGGCATTACTGGCTACAGCGTGGGGAGGACTATTACGACAAGAATGGTGACAATGAGTAATTTTCCATTAGCGATTATTTATGTGCTTGGGGCAGTCCTGCTGCTAATACTACCTCGCCGGGTGCGATCCTCCGCAGCTTTGGCATTTTCAGTTGTAGCATTTATTTTCCTTCTGCATCTGGAGACAGGGGCAAGCCTGACGTTTCCTTTTCTTAACTACGAATTGGTACTTTGCCGGGTAGATAGGTTAAGCCTCGCCTTTGGCTATGTCTTTGTCATCATAGGGTTCTTGGGTGGCGTTTATGGTTTTCACGTAAAAGGCTTACTGCAGCAAGTAGCGGCTTTGCTCTATGTAGGTGGTTCGCTAGGGGTAGTATTCGCCGGTGACCTGTTTACCTTATTTGTCTTCTGGGAGATAATGACGATATCCTCGGTCTGTCTCATCTGGGCACGGCGGACTTCACTATCAAACAAGGCAGGGATGCGTTATTTCATCGTTCACCTGTTTGGTGGCAGTGCCCTTATGGCCGGAATTCTCTGGCATTTGGGGGAGACAGGTTCAATATTATTTAACCACTTTGAAGGAGGCATAGCCTCATATCTCATCCTTTTGGCATTTACCCTTAATGCTGCCGTCCCTCCGCTTAGCGGGTGGCTGTCTGATGCTTATCCTGAAGGAACAGTTACCGGTAGTGTCTTTCTCAGTGCTTTCACTACCAAGGTGGCGGTCTATGCATTGGTTCGCGGCTTTGCCGGTCTGGAACTGTTGATGTGGGCCGGGGCTATCATGGCGGTCTACGGTGTGGTTTTTGCCTTCCTTGCCAACGACGGCCGGCGTCTCCTTGCTTATCACATCATTAGTCAGGTTGGTTACATGGTCTGTGGTGTCGGCATTGGTACTAAAATGGCGGTTAATGGTGCCATCGCTCACGCCTTTGCCCATATTCTGTATAAAGGCTTGCTGTTTATGGGGATGGGTACTGTTCTCTACGCCACCGCCCGGAGTAAGATGACGGAACTCGGTGGACTAGTCCGGTCGATGTGGCCTACCCTGATATTTTTCATGGTCGGTGCTTTCTCCATCTCTGGAGTCCCGCTCTTTAGCGGTTTCGTGAGTAAGTCCATGGTAATCTATGCCGCCGAAATTGAGCATCTGGGCACTGTGGTACTGTTGCTGCATCTAGCCTCCATCGGTACTTTTCTCTCTATTGGCTTGAAACTACCGTACTTCACCTGGTTTAGCACTGACCGCTCACTCAAACCGGAACCCGTGCCGCTGGGCATGTATCTGGGCATGGGGCTGACCTCAGCGATATGTATCGCCATCGGCGTTTATCCAGCATTACTTTATAACCTTTTACCCTTTGCCGTTCATTACCAGCCGTATACCGCTTCCCACCTGACCCAAACCATGCAGCTTCTAATTTTCACTGGTCTTGCCTTCTGGCTGGTAATGAAAAAAATTCATACCGAGGCAACTATCACTCTGGACACCGATTGGGTCTACCGAAGACCGTCTCGCTTGGCTTACAACGTGTTCAGTGTCCAGGTAACTCGGTTATTTGAGGCGGTGGAAGAGCTATCAATTCGTTTTGCCCGTTTTATGGTCAAACTAGGTGCCAATCCTCCGGGCTACCTTATTGAGACGATTAGAAACGCAGGGTATGTTTTCTTCCGTGCCCGAAAACCAACCCCTGAACCTTTAACCTTCAGTCCTGACCGTTACCGGATTTCACTCGGAATCATGGTGCTGGTGGTGCTACTCTGCCTTATCGTCATACTTGTCTGGGACTTCTTATTCTAAATGGGCGAATTTGCAGTTAAGCTAGGGTGAAGCTGAAGTAAGCACCGAGGAAAAAGAGCAAAATCACAATCACGTTCCAATAACTCAGCCTGAGGAATCTTCTTGACTTGAAACTAAGCCCGGCAATAAAGGCTAATGTCATCAGGCTGACGATGAAGGCAGTAACGAGGTGACCTTCCGAGACGGCGGCTAGAACCGGACCCTTCAGATAAAGCAGGTCATCAATCGAGATGATTGTCAGATTAAACAGGTTGCTGCCGATCATATTGGCCACGGCTAAGTCATAAGCCCCAATTCTCATGGCCGCGAAAGAAACAGTGATTTCCGGCAAGGTGGTGGTGAAGGCAAGGAAAAGACTCCCGACAAAGCTTTGTCCCCACTCGTGAACTTGGGCTATCTCAGCCCCGATAAATGCCAGCCAGATGCCAGCACCGATGATAAAAGTCGCTGAGATAGCGAAATAGAGATAGACTCTCCCGGTAGATTCTTCTCCATAAGCCAGTCCAGATTCTTGGAGGGAAGGTTGGCGCTTCGCGGAAAGGAAGATTATTCTAATAAAAACAAGGTACAAAAGGACGATGACCGGCGTATACCAGCCTATCCAGCCTATGCCCATGGGGTGAAATTGGCTGCTAATAAAGATAAAAATAGCGACTAATAGAACCATGAGCAGGCTAAATACTCCGGTCAGTCGATGAGTTCGGCTAACTCCTGCCAAAAGTGAGCCATTCCGGTGGGCAAGATCCAGTAGGGCAAGATTCAACATGTTGAACATATTAGCGCCGAGGAGGTCCCCGATGGTAAGGTCGGGTGCGTCAACCAGTCTTATTGCGCTCACCCCAGTGAAAAGTTCCGGTAGTGAGGTAACCATGGCAATGACGACTAGCCCTATCCATAAGCCACCGAGGCCGCTTTTCTCGGCAATAATGTCCCCATACTTGGCTACCTTCTTCCCGGAGAAGACAATGATTAGCAGGCAGAGAACAAACTTAATCCAGACCAACAAATGTCTCCTTTGCTAGAGTCACTTTATTAGCGCTGGACAGAAATGTCAACACTTGCTTTATTGATGAAGGGCAGTTATAATATTTCGGCGATTCGGAAGCAGATTGAATCTATTAGCCTGGATGGTATCTTGTTTTTGATACCAATGATAGTCGGAACAATGGCATTCTTTTTTCTTATCTTTTTCTCTTTTCTTGTCCTTTCCCTAGCTAAAAGGTATAATGAAATTGCAGCCCCTGTAGCTCAGGTGGATAGAGCACCAGCCTCCGGAGCTGGGTGCGAGCGTTCAAGTCGCTCCAGGGGCGCTTTAGTGTAATCAGGAGATCAAGGTGACAAGTAAGCTTATTGAGATTAGGTGGCACGGTCGTGGTGGTCAAGGCGCGGTTACTTCAGCGGAATTGGTCGCCCAGGCGGCGATAAATGAAGGTAAGTATGCCCAGGCATTCCCCAGTTTCAGTCCGGAAAGGAGAGGCGCCCCAGTCCTCGCCTTTAACCGCATAAACAGCGAAGAACCTATCAGAACCAGGGCCGAAGTAGACCAACCGGATGTAGTGATCGTACTTGATTCCAGTCTGTTGGCTATCCTGGATGCCACCTCAGGGTTGAAAGAGAAGGGCACCGTTATCGTTAACACTAAAAAATCTGCCGAGCAAATCCGCTCTGAATTTGGCATTAGCGGAAGACTGGCAATCGTTGATGCCACCAAGATTGCCCAGGAGTCCGGGGTGCCCACGGTCAACACGACGATGGTTGGTGTCTTGATCAAAGCGACCAATGTCATCACGCTCGAAGCAATGAAGGAGCCGCTGGAAAAGCGTTTCGGCAGAGTCGCCGAGCGAAACATCCAAGCTATGGGGAGAGCTTATCAAGAAACCGTAATAGGGGAGTAATAGTAAATGGCGAAAGCAAAAGTTAAAGCTATCCCTAAAGCTAAGAAGGCAGAAGGTGAATTAAGCTGGAAAGATATCGAAATTGGCTGTTTTATCACTGAGCCAGGGAATGCTATTCAATTTAAGACCGGTGACTGGAAGTCTCGAAGGCCAGTGTTTGATTTTAGTAAATGCAACAAATGCACCCTCTGTTATTACTATTGCCCTGAGGGATGCATCGCCGAGACCCCGGAAGGTTATTTTGACACTGATTTGTTTTATTGCAAGGGATGTGGCATTTGCGCTGAAGAGTGCCCCAAAGACGCGATAACCATGGCTGAGGAGGAGAAATAATGGCGAAAAGGGAGGGTTTAGAGGTTTCGGTAGCGCTTGGTGATGCAGTCAAACTCGCCGACACTGATGTGGTGGCGGCTTACCCGATAACTCCACAAACTCACATTGTCGAACACCTGGCGGAATTGGTCGCCGATGGCGACTTAAAAGCTGCCTATATTCCGGTTGAATCAGAACATTCGGCCATGAGTGCCTGCCTTGGTGCTTCAGCCATAGGGGCTCGGACCTTTACCGCAACTGCCAGTCAGGGATTAGAGTTAATGCACGAGGTTCTATACATTGCCTCCTCGATGCGACTGCCGGTAGTTATGGCCGTAGCTAACCGGGCTCTGTCAGCACCAATCAGCATCTGGGGTGATCACTCTGATGCGATGGCAGTTCGGGATACCGGCTGGATACAAATATTTGTTGAGAACGGGCAAGAGACGGTTGATAATGTCATCTGTGCCTTCCGCATTGGTGAAGACAGGCGGGTTTTACTGCCGGTGATGATTCACTTGGACGGGTTTTCACTAACCCACGTGATTGAGCCTATAATACTCCCTGAGCAAAGTGAAGTTGACCAGTTTCTCCCTCCATTTAAGTACCCCCTACCGTTAGACCCGAAAAAGCCCGTAACCATGGGCGCTTTTGGTCCACCATTTATCTATACCGAGGTAAAGTGGGCGCAGGAAGTAAACTTGGAAGCGGCTAAAGCGGTTATTCTTGAGTGCTGGCAGGAATTTGGCAAGACCTTCGGGCGCTATTACTCGCCGGTGGAAAGTCACCATAGTGAAGGAGCTAAAGTCCTCTTGCTGACTATGGGAAGCCTCAGCGAGACCGCCATGGTTGCGGTAGACAAGATGCGAGGCGAAGGTAAGGAAGTGGGGCTGCTAAAACTTCGCTTGTGGCGGCCTTTCCCCTTTGCTGAGCTTCGCCAGGCAGTAAAAGACGCCGAGGTTCTCATTGTGCTGGATAGAGCTCTCTCCTTTGGTGGCCCAGGAGGACCGGTTTGCTCTGAGGTTAAGGCAGCCTTATACCATGAAACTAAGAAACCAAAGGTAATTGGTTTCGTTGGTGGTTTGGGCGGCAGGGATATTTCCATGTCTGGATTTGAGGAAATGATTAACAAGGGCGCGGAACTCGCACGAACAGGAAGCGAACGAGAATTTGAAATATTTGGAGTGAGGGAATAAAATAAATAACTTAACATAACGTGGGAAACAATTCCTATTCGGCTAGGTAGGAATTGTTTCCCCAAAAAATAATTGGAAATTTTATAGCTAATTAAATAGGATTTGTTTCTTAAAACAAAAATGGAAAAGTTTGCGGTTCATGGCCCTGGAATAATAACTGAAGAGGAACCCTTTGCCCCCGGTCACCGTGCTTGTAGTGGCTGTGGCGAGGCTCTGGCAGTTAGGTTAGCCGCTAAAGCCATCGGGAATAATGCCATAATCGTTAATGCTACCGGCTGCATGGAGGTTGTTGCTTCACCGTTTCCTTACACTTCGTGGCGTATTCCCTGGATCCATACCTTATTTGAGAATGCGGCGGCGGTAGCCTCCGGCGCCGAGGCTGGCTTGAAGGCTATGGTAAAGAAAGGGAAACGTCCGGAACAGAACATTAAGGTAGTCGCTATGGCTGGTGATGGCGGTACCAGCGACATCGGGCTTCAGGCACTATCCGGAGCGCTGGAAAGAGGGCATGACCTCCTTTACATTTGTCTTGATAACGAAGCCTATATGAATACCGGAATTCAAAGGTCTTCCGCCACTCCCTTTGGCGCTTCGACAACTACCTCTCCTGCCGGTAAGGAGAGCTTAGGTCAGGTGACCTGGAAGAAAAATTTACCGGCTATTGCTGTGGCGCATGACATACCTTATGTCGCTACTGCCTGTCCTAGTTACCACCGTGATTTGATGAAAAAGGTAACTAAAGCCTTGGAGATTCCAGGACCAGCTTATATCCACATCCTATCAGTTTGTCCTACTGGCTGGCGATGTCCTAC
>JAUWBK010000030.1 GCA_030605045.1 Dehalococcoidia bacterium | reverse complement strand
GGCAGTCCTGAGCCTCAGCCCCTTGAAATCTTCCGGCGTCTTGAGCTCTGGCTTGGTGCCGAGGAAGGCCTCGGGCGGGCACAGATAGGCGGACTCCTCGATGAACTTGACGTTGTAGTCCGCGCACATCTCTGTCAGCAGGGCCGAGCCCTCGGTCTGCGACCACATCCATTGCTCGGTGGGGGAAAGTCCGCCGATCTGATAGGTGAACAGGTTGCAGGCGAGGCCGAAGCGGTCCCCCCAGTACATGGTGCAGGTGCTGGCCATGTCGAGCACACCTTCATGGATGCCATCAAGCTCCTTCAGCCCAGGGACAACCTCGCCCGCTCCATGCGTAGGAGTGACTTTCAGTCTGCCGCCAGTAGACACTTCGATGCTTTGGAGCATCTTGCCCCACCACTTGACCGTGTTGGAGCCAGGGCCAGCGTGACAGGTGTTAACCCAGGTAATTACTTCTGCGGGGGCTGCTGGCGCGGGTGCGGGGGCTGGTGCTGGCGCGGGTGCGGGGGCTGGTGCTGGCGCGGGTGCGGGGGCTGGTGCAGGTGCTGGGGCCGCACAGGCAGCCACCAAGCTCATGACCATCACCAGTACTAACGTAATAAACAGTCCTTTCTTTTTCATCTATTTACCTCCTCTAAAGTATTAGAAGCCGGTTGAAAATGTTTTCTGTTGAAAATTATCACCTCCCTCATCTTATTTTTGGGGGGTATTTCCCCTAAATTTCGCATTGCACGTTAAAGGTACACACCCCAACTGCGCCATAGTACATTAATTCTTTATAATTTGTCAAGACTAAACTGTTGGGGAATTGAGTTTTGTTTTGCTCATTGAGTATATCTGCTTTTTTCGGCTCTGTCAAGACTTCTTCCTTAAAGCTAAATTTTGCTCATACGGTGCTTTCTAAAGGTTAAGAAGACGATAAAATAGCAAACTGCACCGACTAGTAGTGCCTGGGTAAATCCAAAACTTATGGCTATAGCTATGGTCATCACCGAGCCCAATACTGAGCCAACACCGTTAATACCCCACATCCACGGGATATAATTTTCCATCCTCATTTCTTTTAGCAACCTTATACCCAAGGGGAAGGGAAATCCCATGAGAAAACCCAGAGGGACTAACACAACAACCATAGCGAATAAACGGATGGCAAGAGCCAAGCCCAAAAGTTGGTTAAAGATAAGAGGAAGGAGAAAAGTATAACTGACTACCACAGCAACAATAGATAGAGAGGCGATGGCTATCCCCCTGGTTATCCTTTCTGAAGCAAAGCGGCCACTATACAGGCTACCGATACCGGCGCCGACAAGGAGAGAAAATAACAGGACAGCCATGGATAACACCGGTTGGCCGAGAAAGAGCATAAATCTTTGGATAAGAGAAATTTCAACCAACATAAACCCAATGCCCAGCATCGAAAATAACGCCACAGACTTAAGCTGGTTAGAGTTTCTCTTGCTCCTTGGGTGGGTTTCCCTTCGAGGAGACCGCCATTTCCAATATAAGGGGGGCACCAATAGCACCAGTAGCATCATAATAATTGATAGCCAGAAAACCAGAGATACCGGCTGCGGTAAACCAACATCAATTTTGTAGAAGAATGGACTGTTATCGGTTACCGGACTGATGTCGATACCCAGCCTCTCAGCCATCCTCTCCTCTATATTATTTAAGGCTAACTTCCCGCTGCTTAGGTCCGCTAGTACCGGATTGACCATTTCGGGCTGCGTGATATAAGGAAAGTAAGACAAAAGCGGGTCATATCCTAATTGGCGCATTGTCTCGTGCCTGGGAAATACCTGCGCCGGCTCAAATGGTGTCTTCTTCAGCACAAACAAGGGATATGTATCCGGTGAGCTCAAGCCCAGCATGTAAATCTGGTTTAGCGCTGCCGTATTACTAATACCTTGTTCTTTGAGAGCCGCCAGCGAAATGGAAAGCAGTCGCCAGGTCGTGAAATCATCATGGGTCACAACCACCAAGCGCCCTTCATCAGTCAGATGTTCTAAATAGTCATTGACGGAATCCGTGGTGAACAGAAAATTCTCAGTCAGGGCATATCCCTCCAGACTTCGGCTGGTCTGGGTAACGGGGAGACTGAGCATGATGATGTCATACTTTTCCTTCTGGCGTTTGAGGAAATTTCTCCCTTCATCAACAACTACCGTTACGTTTTCAAAGTCAGTATAAATGCCGCCATTATACCAGGCATATTCGTGCACTATATCCACCAGGTCTCTATTCACCTCAACAGCGGTGATCTCGTTAACCCCTCCCATCAGCGCCACAAGTATGTCCCGGCCACCACCTGGCCCGATGATGAGAGCGTTATTTCTTTCTTCTTCCTGCAAGAAAAAGAAAGGGAAATAACCGGTGAAGTTATACTTTAAGCTATCGAGTATAATACCTGGAGAGTCAAAATCACCGCTAAATTGGTACATGGGCATCCCGGCAGTTCCGTCGATATAGATTTTCATCAGCTCAGGGCGATTGCTGAACTCCACTAAATCAGTGCGCCCAAAAGCGCTCCACCTTGTTTCGATTATCTTCCCCGTGAAAGAAGGCCCATAGAGAGCCTGGTGAATATCCTTGACCGGGTTGGCGCCGATGACAGGTATACCAGGCAGGTAAGCGCCAACCAAGTTTGTCCCCAGCAGGATGGATACTATCAAAAAGCTGGCGGTAGCTATTATCACCCGCCTTATGTTCACCCGCAGTACCCTCAGAGCAAAGAGCAGCGCTGCCACTGAAGCCACGATGCCAAGGAGGAAGCTGGTATTGATACCACCGAGGACATCCAGAACGAGGATGACTCCAAGAGAGCCAACGGCGGCGCCAACTAAGTCGGCACCGTAAATCCTGGCGCTAATCGTCGGAAACATGCGGAATACTTCGGCTAGAAGCACACCAGTGAAGAAAAAGGGAATAAACAAAAGGAAACAATAGAATAAGATATTATCCCGGATGGCATCTATATAGCCAATCTGGACCATGAGGATTATGGAAAAGGGAATCGACAGTGAAATTAGGCTGGCTAAGAGGGCTAAGGAGCTAAATCGGTTATCTCCGCTTGGTATCTGTGGCCGAAAAAAGTAAACAAAGATGCCACCAACACCCAGCCCCAGCAGGGCTAAAGAAACCACCGCGAAGACAAAATGGTAAAGCAGCAGTACCGAGAGAAGTCTAGTGAGGGTTATCTCAAAGGCGAGCAGGCTAAATGAGGTAAGAAAAATACCAACGAGTAAAAGCCACAATGTTCCTCTACTTATATCGTTGTCTTCTTTCACCGGAAACATGGCTTCCTCGCTCAAGAGATTATAACACTACCCCTATCTGTCAAAAAGAATTTGTTCTTGTGTTTCTGAACCAGCTTCACCACCTCCAGTGGATACTCAGCGACCTGAACTCCTCCGGCTAGTCCCTGACCTCCGGTCAGCACCTGAGCCTTGATGACCACCGGTAATCTCATCTCTTCCGCCTTATGACGCACCTCCCGGGGGTTGGCCGCCACCGCATAATCAGGGACAGGAATACCCTCCCGCCGAAACAAGTCGCTTCCTTCAAACTCGTACAATCTCATGATTATTACCGTGCCACTTAGCCTGAACCTGACTATCCATCGAGCTAATCATATTTGTAATCCCAAGCCGAGGGATTGTCAAGCACCACAGAGTCAGTTCACAATTTCGGTAATTACTTTTTACTTTATGTCAACCCCATTCTTACTTTTTCAAAAAATGTCGAAAAATGGACTTTGTTAGCGTCGTCAAGGATGAATTTTTTTGTCCAACCCCCCTACTGCCGATTTTTAGACCACCAATTGCCTTGACAATTAGGACTACTTGTGAGATATTTTATATTGCTCCAGGTAACTGAAGCAGTAGTGGTTATCTACCGAGGGGCAACCGAGTAGGAGCAATCCTATAAGGAAGTCAGGAAGTGGGTTATCGTGAAAGTAAAGGTTACCTGGGGCGTTTTTTATGCACAGTTTTGGCCTCTGGTTAATCTTTTTGGCGACCAATTTTCTTCCTCCGCTTCTTCTCAATGCGAGGGATACCGATAAAAGGCAGGTTCCGGTACTCTTCCCTATAGTCTAATCCGTAGCCAACGACAAATTCGTCGGGAACCTCGAAGCCGATATAGTCAAGAGGAACGTCTAATATTCGACGCACCCGCCTGTCCAGTAGCGTGCAAACCGACAGGCTGGCCGGTCCCTTAGCTCGCAAGTGATTGAGGATATAATTGAGGGTTATCCCCGTATCAACGATATCTTCCACCATAATAACGTGCCTGCCCGCCACATTGAGGTCCATATCCTTGGTGATCTTAACTACGGAGCTTTCGTCACCACTGTAATATGATATCGCCATGAAGTCCAAATCAATGGGAATAGTTATCTGCCGAATTAAGTCAGCCATGAAGCAAAGAAAACCTCGCTGCACGCCTACCATAATCGGATGGCGGTCAGCATAGTCTTTGGATATTTGCCTGGCCAGCGCTCGCACTCTTCCGTCAATTTCAGAGACGGAATAAAGGACGCGACTGATGCCATGAGCCCGGGTCTGCGCCAGCGGGCCAACACCATACTTAGCCAACAAGTGGTCATAGTCTTTTTTGTAAAGCAGGGTTATATTAACTTCCGGGTACAGCTCCTTGAGCCGCCGCAACTTGCGGTTCTTCCCGGTAACCAAACTCTGCTTGAGAGTGGTGAGCTCGATATATAGGTCCAGACCAGGCAGATAAAAGTCAGGAGTAAACATTTCGGTGACCCTCTCACCCTCCCACTTCAGCAGAAAGGAGCGGGGCTCATACACCCACTCTATATTGTAGAAGTCCAGAATTCGAGCAAACTCTTCTTCACTGGGGTGAGCAAAGGTAGCCGGCCTCACTTTGCGTAATGGTGTTGTTTCCACCAAGTTCTCGCTCTTTATCACCCCCGCCTCCTCCTCTTTAGGTGACAGGACGCCGCTAATCGCTAAGGCAGCCAGACTTGCCATCGTGGTCACGAAGTTGACGTCCTGATTGCTGAACTCGTTGCGCTCCTTGGTGTAGATTCTAAGACTGCCCACCGCTTGCCCACCAAGCATTACTGGAATGCCCATCATAGAAACAATTCCAGCTTTGGCGGCTACTTCGGGAAATTGAATGCGGCTGTCCTCAGCCACTTCCGGTACGATAACAGGTTGGCCAGTAATAACTTCCGACAGGCTCGCCTCGGCATCGAGCACCCCCTTGCGCAGATAGAACTGGGATAGCCCTCTCGAAAAGCTATGGATCAGCTTTTTTCGATTGGCATCAAGGAGTACCAGTGAGGTTCCAGCCTTCATCGACCTGGCAGTGCCTCTAATGATTACCTCAAGCTTTTCTTTGGCGCTTGCCGAAGAATTTAAAGTGGCTACTGCCCGACGCATTGCTTTGTAGTAGGTCCGTTGTCTGCTTAAAGCCAATCTGGTTCTCCTAATGCCATTGTAGACGGGTTATATATCGTCGTCAATCGCACTATACCCTCAATTCTTTGACTTCACCAGATGGTGGAACCACCCTCAACGAGTAAAGTCTGCCCGATAACAAAATTGGATGCCTCAGAGGCAAGGAAGATGGCAGCACCTACATAGTCCGAGGTGTCACCCATCCTGCCGATGGGAAGGGATTGGATCGTCTGCTCTAATTTCTCGGGGTGTTCCTCGTAGTACTTTTTGTTTAAGGGCGTGATGGTTGGGCCAGGGCCGATGGCGTTAACATTGATATTGTATTTTGCCCACTCAAGGGCAAGGCATCGGGTTAAATGGGAAACCCCTGCCTTTGAAGCGGCATAAACTGACCGTTCGGGCATTGCTCTCTGACTGGCATCGGAGGAGATGTTGATGATTTTCCCTTTTCTCCTACGAATCATTTCCCTGCCGACAAGCTGACAGCAGAAGAAAACGCCCTTGAGGTTTATATTCATGATATAGTCCCACTCTTCACTTGAGATGTTTTCCGCTGGCTTTCTGACAATAACCCCGGCGTTGTTGACCAGAATATCAATTGTCCCGAAATCATTAATAACCTTTGAGACCAGAGCTGCTATAGAAGACTCATCGCTGACATCGGTGGGGATAGCCACGGCATTAAGCCCCTCCTTCTCCAAAGATTCGGCTGCAGTCTGGCCCTCAGCAGGCCTGCGGTTGGCGATAACGATGGTTGCCCCGGCAGTGGCAAGTCCCCTTGAGATAGCTAGGCCTATTCCCTGGTTGCCACCGGTGACTATGGCTATCTTCCCTGAGAGGTCAAAAATCTTCATTCCTTTACCTCCTTAAACTTATACCATATCGTCTTTTAACCATAAAAGAGCAAGGCTATAATGTCAACAATGGCCTGGACTGCACTTTGACGAAATGTTTAATTAGCTCGGGGCTCTTGACAAAGATAGCTCAGCTATCTAAAGTATCCATTACTGATTGATTATAATGTAAATACTCGATGTAAAGGGTGAATATCTATGCAAGATATTGCTCCAGTAATACTCTTCGTTGGTATTCTGATTTTTCTGGCACACTTCTTTACCGCTATTTTTAGTCGGACTAGAGTTCCCGATGTTCTCTGGTTGATTATTATTGGCATATGTATCGGTCCCATTTTGGGGCTCGTTTCCGCGGCAGAGTTTGGCACAGCAGGAATGATTCTTACTACCGTTACACTGATTATTATCCTGTTTGAAAGTGGTACGGCTCTGGAACTGGTTACCTTGCGCTCGGCGGTAGGTGGCGCCATGGCGCTGGCCACGACTAGTTTCTTCCTTTCTATGTTAGCTGTCGCCGGGTTTGCCTTTTGGCTCACTGATTTGGAGTTAATACCTGCCTTTATTCTGGGGGCTATTGTTGCCTCGATATCTGAGGCGATTGTCATTCCACTGGTGAAGCAACTTAGAATGAGAAAAGAGAGTCAGACTATACTCTCAATAGAGTCATCAGTGAATGATGTCCTCAGCATTGTCATTACCATTGCTCTCATCGAAGCCTATAAGCTGGGTGAGTTTCAATTTGCTTCGGTTACCGGCAATCTGATTGCCTCTTTTCTGGTCGCGATTGTGTTTGGTGTCGTTGGCGCCTTTATCTGGTCGAGATTTCTCAACAGAATACATGCCATTAAAAATGCCATGTTCACTACGGCCGCTTTTGTCTTTGTCATTTTTGGCCTTGTCGAGATACTGGGTTTTAACGGTGTCATTGCTGCCTTAGCTTTCGGTATTACTATAGGAAATGTGGAATCAATTCGGTTCTATGTTTTCCGAAAGCCCCAAGCTAATGAGCCGATTGGTCTTAGCCAAACAGAGAGGGCTTTCTTTAGTGAGGTTGCTTTCTTGCTGAAAACTTTCTTTTTTGTCTATCTAGGAATATCTCTGGAATTGATAAGCGGGGGGTTAATTCAGTTGGCCGTAATTCTCACTGTTCTGGTTTTTCTCCTTCGTATTCCGGCGGTTAGAGTTACGGTGAATAAATCGATTCCGGTAAAAGATGCCTCGATTATGGCGATTATGGTGCCAAAAGGATTAGCAGCGGCAGTTCTAGCTTCAATCCCACTCCAGCAAGGGATTACTGGCGGTGCATTGATTCAAAATGTTACCTACGGTGTCATTCTCTTAAGTATCGTGATGACTTCCCTGCTTCTTTTATTGCAGGAAAAGACAGGACTATCATATGGTTACAGCTGGATTTTTTCGCCACACAAATTGTCTGATTTTTACAGCTGGGTTTTTCTGCTACCCAGACCAAAAATATCGAATGCTTACGGTTGGATTTCTTCACTGCAGAGACCAAAACTCCCGTCCAGGATAAAAACTCTGCCATCGGAAACAAAGTTATATGCCAAAAGGTGGTTTGTTGATTTTGGCAAACCAAAGAAACCCCGGAATGAATTAGAGGATAAAACTAAGAGGCCAAAGAGGTAACTGAAAACGCCAGTCCAATTATCTAGCTTCTTCGATTAAGGAGGTTTTTCGATGGCAAAGGCTGATTGTGTCATTAAGGGAGGCTTGATAGTCAGTGGTAAGGGGATTGCCAAAGGCGACATTCTAGTGGGCAATGGGGTGGTTCAACAAATAGGTGAGGACCTGCAGGCGCCAAAAGTAATCGATGCTTCGGGTAAGTATGTTCTTCCCGGAATTATTGATGCCCATTGCCACCCGGTTTACGCCGACAAGATGGATACCTTCTCCATATCAGCAGCCTACGGAGGGGTCACTACCTTCATACCGTTCTTTGGCAACTTGGCGGCTTGGGGCACTTCCGGGAAGACTTCGGAAATCATCAAAGGGTTAATTGAGGAAGGAGAGAAGACCTCCTACCTTGATTTCGCCATTCACGCTGCCTTTATCGCCGAAGATGACATCGCAGCCGAAGTCCCGAAGCTGATTAAGATGGGGGTTCCCTCCTTCAAGATGTTCATGACCTATCCCAGACGAGGCATGATGATGCCCGACCAGAAGATGCTTGAGGCAATGGCAGTCGCCGCCGCTAATGGTGGTCTAGCCATGGTTCATCCGGAGAACGGCTATGGCATTGATTATCTGGTGGACAAATTTACCGCCGAGGGGAAAGTATCCAAGGAGTATTTCATGCCCTCACAACCTAATATTTTGGAAGTAGAAGCGGTTAATCGTGCTGCCACTTATTCCGTGATAACCGATTGCCCACTCTATTTAGTGCACCTTAGCGCCCGAGAGATGCCTAAAATTATCGATAGAATGAAGGAAGAGGGGAAGCGTATCTACGGTGAGACTTGTCCCCAATACCTATCTCTGACTAACCAGGCAGTGCTCGAGAGGGGGCCTCTAGGCAAAGTAGGACCTCCTTTGCGAGAAAAGGAAGACAACGATGCCATATGGGACGGACTAGCCAGCCACGTAATAGACACCGTGGCCAGTGACTCATGCAATATAAAGGCAGAACACAAAGAATGGGGAGGTGCCTCCAGGGATTTTATTACTGGGCCGGGAGCCAAGCCAAGGCCGGGTAACATCTTTGAAGCTCGCTTCGGGATGCCCTCGGTAGAGCAGATGTTCCCAGTAGTCTACCACGATGGGGTGAATGGTGGCCGTATCACCCTGCCCCGACTGGTACAGACCATGTGTGAGAACCCGGCTAAGATCTTCGGCCTCTATCCCAAGAAAGGAACTCTCCAAATAGGTTCTGATGCCGACCTAGTCCTGCTCGACCCCACAGTCAAGTTAACCATAAGCGAGCAGACCATGCATGGCAATGCTGACTTTACCCTGTTCGAGGGGAAGGAGGTCGTTGGCGCGCCGGTCTTCTCCATGCAGAGGGGTGAAGTGCTCATCGAGGATGGCCAGCTAAAGCGAAAACAAGGTAATGCCAAGTTCCTTCCCGGGAACCG
>JAUWBK010000096.1 GCA_030605045.1 Dehalococcoidia bacterium | reverse complement strand
ACCAATACTGATATACACGGATTCAGGAAAATGGTTAGCCCCAGACAACTCTGCCAGCTGGTGGCTTTGATACCGGCAGGTGCTGTTAGCAGCACCGGTGCCAAGGTAGTGCTTGAGGAAATGTTCAAAACCGGAACGGATTCTGGTGAGATTATTACTCAGCGCGGACTCAGCCAGATCAGTGATACCCAGCAACTTGAAGGCACCGTCATTGAAGTGATAAACTCTAATGCTCAAGCGGTGGCTGATTTTAAGTCAGGGAAGGAGCCGGCGCTTAAGTTTCTTGTCGGGCAGGTGATGAAAGCGACCAAAGGTCGCGCCAATCCGGCACTGGTAAATGAAATACTAAAGCAAAAGCTTACTGAGGGTTAAGATGCAGACCTATTTAAATGTGGCTCAGATAGTACTGGCGATAGCCTTAATACTGATTATCTTGCTTCAGGTTCGTGGTGGCGGACTAGGGGGTATCTTTGGTCAGCCGGATACCGTGTATCGGACGAAACGGGGCGTGGAAAAAACCATGTTTCAGCTTACCATCGCCCTGGCAGTCCTATTCATTATCATCGCCATAATTTCGCTCAGACTTAGCTAGTAACCAGTTGTCGCAGAGCTGGGAATAAGATGAGTGCCATAATCACCTTGACCACTGATTTTAGTTTGGCTGACGCCTATGTCGCGGCGATGAAAGGGGTAATCCTCGGTATCAATCCTGAGGTAAAGCTAGTTGATATTTGCCACTCGATTAAACCCCAGAATATCTCCCAGGCAGCCTTTATCCTGAGCACCGCGTATAAATTCTTCCCCCAGCGCACCATCCATGTGGTGGTAGTTGACCCCGGGGTTGGCACGGAGCGAAGAGCGATTATCCTGAGAACTCCCTTGGCTGACTTTGTCGCTCCCGATAATGGTGTTTTGAGTTATGTGATACAAGATTTTTATCAAACTCCTCCTGTTGAGCAACTTCAACCAATTGAACTTCCACCTGAATTGGAGGCGGTGGCGATTACCAACCCTGAGTTCTGGCAGTCACCAGTTAGCGCTACCTTCCACGGGCGTGATATCTTTGCCCCGGTAGCCGCCCGACTTTCTTTAGGTTCCCCGCCAACTGACTTTGGCGAGACGATAACTTCACTTACCGTGTTACCTCTAACACACCCGTACTGGGTACAGGATGACATACTGGTCGGGCATATCCTTCACATTGATAATTTCGGCAACTTGATTACTAATATTAAGAGTGAGGACCTTCCAGCGACAAAGCAGGCAATAACTATTGAAGTGGGTAGTCACTCCATCTCCGGATTAAACCGCACCTATGAGGAAGGCAAGGGACTACTTGCCCTCATCGGCAGCAGCGGATACCTGGAAGTATCCTTAAAAGAAGGCAATGCCAGTACCTTTCTTAATGCCGAAGTGGGTGGTAAGGTAAAAATTAGGCTAGGAAACCAATAAATTGTCCTATTTTTGGCCTCTAGGCTATTGACAAATAGCAATTTGTCTGCTAATCTGCTTCACAGAATAATATTTAGGAGGTCCAAAATGCCCCAGGCTTATTGCATGAAGTGTAGAAAGAAAGTGGAGATTAGGAATCCTCAATCGGTTACCCTGAAGAATAAACGCCCGGCAACACAGGGGACATGCCCCAACTGTGGAACCAAAGTATTCCGTATCGGGAAGGGGTAAAAACTTAATCTAACCCTCTAGTAACTCTATATTTGAATATTATCTAAATTTAATGGCGGCTTGGGAGCACAAAGGGCTTGGTTTTGGGATTTACCTTAAGCAAGCCTGTAGCTGTCAAGGTATAGTTGATTGAGTTTTTGGTTATGGGTTGTTGCTCATAGCCAGAAGTGGTGTTGTGAGAAAAGAAGGCACTGTCGTTGGCAGTGCCTTCTTAATTTTAGTATAATCAGTAAGGGCAGACGAGATGGGACAAGTTCTATCCACCAGACGACAGCTACTTTCCTGGCTCACTTTATTTCGCTTAGGCGCTACGGCACGAGGGGTTCTCCCCTTCCTTCTCGGCGCGGTCATTGCCTGGAGCCAGGGAACTCCAATCAATTTGGCGGTATTGGCCCTTTCATCAGTAGCTGTAATCTTTATCATGCTGATGACCTTCCTGATTAACGAATATTACGACTACGAAGCTGACGTGATAAATAAAGAATTCCACCGACTCTCTGGTGGTAGCCGGGTTTTACCCATGGGGCTTGTCCCCAGGCGGCAATCACTGATTGCTGCTTACGTTTGCCTCTCTATTGCCGTGGGTATCGGGCTCTTGCTGTATTTCTATTACCAAACTGGTCCTTTTACTATCCCTCTCGGCGCGGTGGCTATTTTCATCGGCTATTTCTATACCGCCAGGCCTTTCCGTTGGTCATACCACGGGCTAGGGGAAATAGCTATCTGGTTTTCCTGTGGCTGGCTGGCAACCTTTACCGGCTACTACCTTCAGACCGGACGCTTTGATATGGTTACCACTCTGGCTGCTCTACCGGGAGCAACCAGTGTCTTCTTGCTCATCCTGATAAATGAAATCCCGGACATTAATTCGGACCGGATGGCTGGGAAAAGAAATCTGGCCGTCAGGCTGGGGAGGGAAAAGACGGCTATTTTATATAGCGTAGTCCTGATATTATGCTATCTTAATATCATCGCCATCATCTTTTTCGGTGTGCCCCCAATCACCGCATTTCTGTCCCTCATCCTGGTGCCGCTTATTATCTGGAATATTATGACCATTAAAAGGCGTGGTTTAGTCAGCATCGAGATACAGGAAGGGCTGAGCCTGAGAACCATGCTCATTGACCACCTGATAACCATTATCTATACCATCGGCTTTATCGTTGCCGGGTTAAGTTTAATCGCCATAAGAATTGATTACTTAATCGTAATCGCCATCGCTTACATTCTTGTCTTTGGGTTGGAAGGATTAGGAATATTTTCCTCAAAAATGGTCACACAGCAGTAAAACCTTTCTACTGGCCGCCCACACTGATACTACGGCAGGTAGCCAGCGCTATATTCTTTGGCTATCTGGTGGGCTGGCGAAAACTCCCCCACTGGCTGCTCAAAGGCAGTAAGACATTGCCGACCGCAGCGGGAGCCATCGGCATGGGCTGCATTGGCTTTCCCATTCACCCGGTATGGGAGGTAACCAACGCCTGCAATCTCAAATGTGAGCAGTGTCATGCCAGCTCGGGTAAGCCCCTTCCCAATGAGCTAAATACCGAAGAGGGTAAAAGACTACTGGATGGCATAGCAACCATCGGCGAGTTTCGCATGCTCGCCTTGGGTGGCGGCGAGCCGCTGGTCAGGCCGGATATCTTTGAACTGGTTGTTTATGCCCGTGGCCTGGGACTGGAAATATCAATTGCCACCAACGGCACTTTGCTTACCCCTGAGATGGCCAGGGAATTAAAAAGGATGGGAGTGGCCAACATCGCCGTGGGGCTCAATGCCAATGACGAATCGATTCACGAGCAAATCACTCGAGTTCCCGGCTCTTTCGCCCAGTCGAAACAGGGCATTTACGCCACTCTCGAAGCCGGGATGAACCTGCAAATCAATACTACCGTAATGAAAGAGAATCGGATGGCTATCCCGGGACTCCTTGATTTCGCTTCCGAGGTTGATGCTCAGATTGTTCTGCTCTATCAACTGGTACCCGAGGGGAGGGGTGAGGAAGAAATGGAACTATCGATGAAGGAATACCGGGCATTGACCGAGATGGTAGCCGAGCACCAGAAAACAAATCGGGCCATAATCGAGCCCACCTGTTCCCCTCAGTATTGGGCATATCTGATGAGTCGCAACGGCAATAAGCCGTCAGGACTGGGGGTGAAACTGGCGGAAGTCCTTTTTAAGGGATGCGTCGCTGGTAGTGGCCTCTGCTACGTTAAGCCCGATGGTGAAGTCTGGCCTTGCCCCTTTGTCCCCCTCAGTGCCGGAAATGTGCGCCAGCATTCCTTGGATAAACTTTGGTATGAATCAGAGCTCTTTACTAATCTACGGGACAGGCAAAAGCTGACCGGTGAGAAGTGCCGCTCCTGCCGCTTTATATATCTTTGTGGTGGTTGCCGGGGGCGCGCTTATGCTCATTCCGGCGATTATCTGGCGGATGACCCGCTGTGCTTTCTCTATTCCACTACCACGCCCGTCCCGTAGGCAAGTATCTCAGATGCGCCGCCCATTATCATTGAAGTGGTAAATCTCATACCGATAATGGCATTAGCCCCCTGCTCTTCGGCATCCTCTACCATCCTCTGGATAGCTTGCTCCCTGGCTTCAGCCATCATCTTGGTGTATTCGGTTACCTCACCACCCACCACACCCCTCAACCCAGCCATAATATCCCTACCGAGATGCCTAGCTCTAATAGTGCTGCCCTTGACCAAACCGATAGTTTTAGTAATTTTCTTTCCCTCTACCTGGTCTGAAGTGGTAATAATCAATACTTCACCTCCTTGAATTCATCAGTTTTAGCCTTTTTCAGCCTGTCTTTAATAGCTACCCCAATAAGAATTAGCACCACAACGCCAACAGCGCCAACGGCTATTTTGATAAGCAGTGAAATCTCGCTAGCCATAAAAAAACCTTTAACACTCCAGCCAATCAAGACCAGTATACCAATGCCAATCAGAATAAAAGCTATCTTCTGCATGTTTTCAACCCCCTGATAAAGCTATTATAACATATGACAACACTTGTCAATTTTATCGCTTACGACTCCACACTGTCCCCTGAGGGGTATCTTCGAGGGCTACACCCAGTTCATCCAGTTTAGCCCGTATTTCATCGGCAAGCTGAAACTGCTTCTGCTTACGCAAGGCGTCCCGAACACCTCTAAGTAAATTGATATAGGCTACGGCATCCTTAACATCCGCG
>JAUWBK010000098.1 GCA_030605045.1 Dehalococcoidia bacterium | reverse complement strand
TTACTACTGATATGTTGGGGCTTGATGGTATAGGCTACGCACCACTCTCAAAAAAGAACCTGGAGATGATGTTATTGCATTATTCGGGAGTAAACGGCTACCCCAAGCTCGACTACAACTGGAGCTCAATTGCTGAGTATCTGCAGCAATTTCACCGCAAGACCTCGACCAACGTTGCTTACCTTATCCCCAATGGTTGTCTCAGAGTGGAAACAGTGGGATGGGAAGAGCGCCCCGCCACTGAAGAAGAGATAAGGGCAATGCAGGCTATGATAAGGCAAGGAATGGCCGAGGGGGCCGTTGGCCTTTCTACCGGGTTATCGTATCCTCCCGGCATCTATGCTAGCACTGAGGAACTGGTTGCTCTGTGCCAGACGGTGGCTGAGTGCGGTGGAGTTCATGTAACCCATGTGCGATATGACCTTGGAGACGGCGCCTTTGACGGATTTAAAGAAGCCGTGGCAATAGGAGCCCGCAGCGGTTGTCCGGTGCACTTTTCTCATTACGCCACAAATATGGCTACTCGTGGACAGACAGCTAAGCTCTTGGAAATCGTCGACGAGGCAAGAGCAAGTGACATCGACCTTACCTTTGATTCTTACCCCTGGGACGCCGGAAGCAGCACCTTGCATATAGCTGTTCCGATGTGGGCGCATAGCGGTGGTCCGTATGAACTGTTGCAGCGTTTAAAAAATAAAGATGATAGGTCCAAGATGCGTGGCCAGTCTACCAAGATAGTTGGAGTAGTAGAAGAAATGGTGATAAGCGCGGTCAAAACGGAAAAGAATAAATGGTGTGAAGGTCTAACAGTAGCCGCAGTCGCTGGGCGGCTTAATAAAGACCCTTGGGATGTAATGTGCGATTTAATGATAGAGGAAGAGCTAGAAGTGGCCTTTTATTGTTTCACTGGCGATATGAATGACGTGAAAGTTATCATGACCCACCCGGCACATATGTTCATAACCGATGGACTGCGAATAGGAGGCATGCCTAATCCTCGAACCTATGGTACTTATCCCAAGATACTGGGGCAACTCGTCAGGGACGAGAAGATTCTGACTATGGAACAGGCAATTAGGAAAATGACTTCTTTCCCCGCTCAAAGATTCGGGCTGGCTGGTAGAGGCATTTTGCGGGATGGTATGAAAGCTGATATCGTGGTGTTTAATCCGGTTACAGTAAACAGCGTAGCTACCTTTGCTAATCCGAAGCAGTTCCCCTTAGGCATAGAGTATGTTTTTGTAAATGGGAAAATGGTTGTAGAAAAAGGGAAGCACACTGGTGCCCTTCCTGGAGAGCCACTAGGAAGTCTATATAGTCGAGGATAATGTAACAAAAGAACGATAATTATTATGAGGGGGGTGTACAGACATGAAGAAAGTGCTATGGCAGGAACTACGACGTACTGAATTTGAAGAGGCCGTTAAAGCTGACGCAATTATCATTATCCCGGTTGCCTCAACCGAGCAGCACGGGAATCACTTGCCAATCAATACTGATGCCAATTGCTGTTCTACCATTGCTCAACGCGCCGCCCAGGCTATAGACGAGTTCCCGGTGTTAGTGTTGCCTATGGTCTGGACAGGATTTTCACCACATCATATGGAACACCCTGGAACCATCACCCTCAAATACCACACCTTCGTTGAACTGCTAACCCAAATTGCAACCTGTGTTCATACTCATGGATTTAAAAAGATACTTTTCCTGAATGGCCATGGTGGTAATACACCGATTATTTCAGCGATGCGGATAAAACTTTCCGCCGAAGAGGGAATTTCAGCCGTAGGCTATGACTACTGGAATATCTCTCCTGCTACTGAGGAAATGGAGGCAGTCAGCGAAACTGACAGAGGCTTTATTGGTCACGCCGGTGAGTTAGAAACCTCCCTGCAGCTTTATCTTCAACCACATCTGGTAGATATGGACTCTGCTGCTTGGACTTCAGGTGTCTGCGGTAATCCTTCCGTGGGAAGTCGCCAAAAAGGGGAACGCATAGTTAACGCCGCAGTAGGTGCATTAGTAAAGATGCTTCGCGACTATCATAGTGGTAAACTTGAAGAAGGCCTAACGATATGGCGTCCCGACGTCAGTGATGAGCAAAAAAATCAATTCAGATACCCTAGGTATAGTGGTGACTAATGAGGACGCAAAGGAGGTGAGAAAATGAAGGAAGTAATCAAAACCGATAAGGCGCCCACGGCTATCGGGCCATATTCACAGGGATGGCGGGCAGGGGATTTTATCTTTGTTGCTGGTCAGGGTCCCCTTGACCCTCAGACCGGTAAAATAAAAGGTAACACTATTGAGGAACAAACCAAGCAAACGCTGGAGAACATAAAAGCTATTCTGCAGGCAAGTGGTGCCGACATGAGAGACGTGGTTAAGGTTACCGTAATCTTAACTAATCCTTCCAGTTTCAAGCCAATGAATGAGGTATATAAGACCTTTTTCCCTGAGCCCTTCCCGGCGAGGACTACTTACTGCGCCGAACTCGTCTTACCAAACATGCTGGTCGAGATTGAAGCTATCGCTTACGTCGGAAAGTAGTCAGTGCTCTAACAACCACGCATTGTCTTAATTTCCCTCGAAATGCGCTTGATTCAACTAGGGAGAGAAGATTTGTCATGTCGAAAAGCAAGGTCTCCATCGTAAAAACGTCACCAAATCCAGACTATGAACAAATATGGGCTGCTGTTAAGAAGGCAGTGAACCTTCTCGGCGGTATTGGGCAAATCGTCAAACCCGGACAAAAAGTTTTGATTAATCCTAGCTTGGTGGCAACGCTGACCAGGCGAGAACAGGCGACTATAACACTGCCCGAGGTAACACGGGCGGTGGCCGATGTAGTAAAGAATGCGGGAGCACGACCATTTATCGCGGAATCCTCAGCTATTGGCATAAATACCGAAAAAGTGATTTCAGAGTCGGGGTACAAGCAGATTAGGGAGATGGGCTACAATGTAATCGACCTCAAAAAAACAGCGGTCACAATGTTACCGGTACAAAACGGTAAAATATTCACCGAAATACAAACCTACGAACTTGTTAAAGAAGCCGATGTCATCATACCTGTTGCGAAACTGAAGACTCACGATCAGGCAGAGCTCACGCTATCTATCAAAAAATTGAAAGGCTTGCTCACGGACAAATATAAGCGTGAATTTCATCAACGAGGAGTTTTTGAGGGTTGTATCGACTGGTTCAGTGCCTTAAGGCCGAAGTTGGCGGTAGTGGATGCAATTTACTGCCAAGAAGGCTTGGGACCCGTATTTGGTAAATCAGTGGAGATGGACCTTATTATAGCGGGCTGCGACCTAGTAGCTGTAGATGCAGTATGTGGTTATATTGCTGGCTTTGAGCCGGAAGAAGTGCCCATAACTACCGAAGCTGTCAGGAGGGGACTGGGGGTTGCGGACAGGAAGGATATTGAGGTATTAGGGGAACCGATTGAATTGGTTTCTCGTCGCTTCATGAGGGTATTGGAGGATGAACGGCTGAAAATTGAAGGGCTAAATTTGCTTTACGGGGGTATTACCTGCTCCGGGTGCCGAATGGGCATAATGAGTTCGTTGTTTGATATGAAGGAGGCAAACCAATTGAGATATCTCCAAGGTATTACCATTGTAACCGGCGATCCAGAGATATCGGAATACATTCTCGAAGATAGCATAGTCACTGTGGGCCGGTGCGTTTCACTGGAGAAGCGGAGTAAGCGCCACGTCAAAGGCTGTCCACCAAATAACCTAGATATCGTACAGGCGATTATTGGCGATCGAGCCACGGCTGAGCGTCATTGGAGGTAAAAGGGAATAGTAAAGATTTATTTTTATCGCTTGAAATAGACATAGATTTACTTTGGGCGTTTTAGTGGCCATCTAATTGAGGTAACAGATAATCCCCATCACGGTTGGGGAAAATCAAAGTTGTAACGATATTAGGTAAGGAGGTTTATGTGCTAGCTAGCATTGCAAATCTGCCGCGATTAAGACTGGGCTTTTACCCAACTCCACTCACTGAGGCACAGCACCTGTCTTCTGTTCTGGGTGGTCCGCGTATCCTCATTAAGCGTGAAGACCTAAGTGGTCTGGCACTGGGTGGTAACAAATGCCGCATGATTGAGTTTATCCTGGCTGAAGCTAAAAAACAGGGAGCCAACGCGGTAATAAGTACCGCCGGCTCGCAATCTAATTACTGTCTCCAGATAGCCACAGCAGCACGCAAATTGGGAATGAAGCCAAGATTTGTTTTGGTAAAGAGTGTTCATTGTGAGACACAGGGTAACCTCTTGCTGCATAATATCCTCGACTCAGATGTCGATATACTTGAACTCAGTGACATAAGTGCCATTTTTGGTGAAATTGTATCTGAAAAGATGAACGAAGTTGCTGATGACCTGCGGGCTCAGGGTTATAAACCATTTATTATACGGCATACCGTCCCCGATGTATCAGCTATATTAGGTACTGTGGGGTGGGTCAACGCTGCTGATGAACTCATAACTCAGTTAAAAGATCACCATATAGACGCGCAGTATGTGGTATTAGCAAATGGCGGTGGTCTGACCCAGGCGGGCCTAGTATTGGGCTCAAAATACCTGTCGGCAAACTATAAGGTTATCGGAATATCGGTT
Source organism: Dehalococcoidia bacterium (assembly GCA_030605045.1). Lineage (GTDB taxonomy): Bacteria > Chloroflexota > Dehalococcoidia > Dehalococcoidales > RBG-16-60-22 > DAOUZD01. Next base: position 173 of record JAUWBK010000098.1, on the reverse strand, counting down.
TTCAAAAAAGAAAGTGCTGCTGTGGAAGCAGTTAAAGAGTACGCTGAAGCCGTGTCTGATTTCTTGAGGCTTGGTATTAAAATTGAGCCTAGTGACCTTGAAATCGTTGATTCATATGTAGGTGAAGGCTATGGCATACCGAGCGAAGAATCTATGAATGCTATTAGACTTGT
>JAUWBK010000064.1 GCA_030605045.1 Dehalococcoidia bacterium | reverse complement strand
AAAATTTATCTATGCCCTACCGCAGAAAATTGGCTGAGATCGTAGCCAAGATTGAGGCTGAGGCCTTCTATGACGGTTACCATCTAGCTCTGGCCTTCGGGAGTGGCACATGCAAAGCTCTTTTCTGCCCTAATACTGATTGCCAGGCATTGGTGCCAGGACAAGGCTGCCCACATCGCTTAAAGGCAAGGTCACCCATGGAAGGGGTCGGCATGGATGTCTACACTATGACCGCCAGGGTCGGCTGGGACATCTATCCTATTGGAGATAACACATTGCCATCAGAAGTACCCTATGGATTAAGACTGGCGCTAGTGCTTATCTACTGATCATATTACTGCTTTAACCGGGATAAGAGGAAAGAAATAAAGTTGATGAATAACTTGAATACTAGAGTCGTCATTACCGGAATGGGCATTCTTAGCCCCCTCGGATTAGATACCGCCACCACCTGGGAAGGTCTTATTGCCGGCAAGTCTGGGATTGATTATATTACCCTGTTTGACCCTGAGTCTATGGAAACCAAGTTTGCCGGTGAAGTAAAGGGATTTGAGCCCACTGATTACATTGACCGCAAGGATGCCCGCCGCATGGACCGCTTTGCCCAACTGGCAGTAGCCGCCAGCCGCGAAGCGGTGGCACAATCTCGACTGGAAATTGATCACCGTAATCATGATGACATCGGCGTCATCATTGGCAGCGGGATTGGCGGGCTGACCACCTTATTTGAACAAACCAAGGTGCTACTGGAAAGAGGACCAGACCGGGTAAGCCCATTTCTAGCCCCGATGATGATTGCTGATATTGCCGCAGCCCAAATATCAATTATACTGGGGATTAAAGGACCGAACTTCTGCACCACATCTGCCTGCTCCAGCGGTTCGGATGCCATCGGCGCTGCCTATGAAATTATCAAGCATGGTGATGCCCCGATTATGCTTGCTGGCGGCACTGAGTCAATCATAAACCCGTTAGGTATTACCGCTTTCAATGCTCTAAAAGCTCTCTCAACCAGAAACGATGCGCCAAAACTGGCTTCCCGTCCCTTTGATGCCGAACGTGATGGCTTTGTCATCAGTGAAGGAGGTTGTGTTCTTATATTTGAAAATCTTGAGCATGCCCAAAAAAGGGATGCCAATATTCTGGCGGAAATTACGGCCTATGGCGCTACGGCTGATTCCTATCACGTTACCCAGCCACTGAAAAATGGTGAGGGTGCCGCCAAGGCGATGCAAATCGTGCTGAACAAGGCAGGAATTACTCCCACTGAAGTCGATTATATCAATGCTCATGGTACCTCTACCCAACTAAATGACACCACAGAGACCAGAGCCATAAAAACGGTTTTTGGTGATTACGCCTATCAGGTTCCGATAAGCTCTACCAAGTCAATGCTGGGACACCTTATCGGCTGTGCCGGAGCCGCTGAGGCGTTAATCTGCATTATGGCTATCCGGAATGGTATCATCCCACCGACCATCAACCTTACCCACCCTGACCCGGAATGCGATTTAGATTATGTCCCTAATGTGGCTCGCCAAGCCAAGGTTACCAATACTCTCTCTAATTCCTTTGGTTTTGGCGGCCATAATTCAGTTTTGATTTTCCGAGAATATTCTGAGGCATAAGCTTGAGCCATTGTCGTTGGAATCTGCTGCCACCGGTTCCAGACAAACATTTACTTATCCACTCAAGTTTTCCTCCATTAATCATCCAGCTTCTCTATAATCGTGGTCTTAGAGAACCATCACAATTACAATCTTTCCTGGCTGGCGATGAGAGTCTTTCTGGCAGTCCCCTCCTACTGCCCGATGTGCATCAGGCGGTAGCCAGAATTTACCAAGCTTTGCTCTCAAATGAAAACATTGCCATTTATGGAGACTATGATACCGATGGTATCACGGCCACTGCGCTGCTCGTCCAAGGACTTTCGGCTCTTGGCGGCAAGGCTATCCCCTATATCCCACATCGCCTGACTGAAGGCTATGGCTTGAAAAAGGCCGCCCTAGAAAGCCTTTACCGGCAAGGCGTTAGCCTGGTGATTACGGTTGATTGCGGCATTACCAGCCTGCCCGAGGTTAAGAAGGCACGAAGAATGGGACTCGATGTCATTATTACCGACCACCATACCCCCCTGTCCGAAATCCCACCAGCGATTGCCATTGTAAATCCCAAGTTGCCCAGCTCGACCTATCCTTTCTCCGAGTTAACCGGTGCTGGCGTGGCTTTCAAGCTGCTGCAGGCCCTATTCCAGAGCGTTGGTCAAGAAGAGTACCTGAGTAAGCTAATGGACCTAGTAGCCCTGGGTACCATCGCCGATATATCGCCACTGCTGGGCGAAAACCGATATCTGGTTAAGGAGGGGCTGAAATTAATTAATGCCACTCCCCGCCTCGGCATTAAGGAAATAATAACCCAAGCGGGACTAAATATCGGCAGCCTTGATGCCAAAAGCATTTCCTGGGTCATTGCTCCGCGATTAAATGCAGCGGGTAGGCTGGAACATGCCATGACCAGCTATAAATTACTGATGACAGACTCACCGCAGGAGGCACACCGTTTGGCGAGGTGGCTAGAAGAAAAAAATACGGAACGCCAAAAACTAACTCTCACCACTTTAGCCAAGGCTAGAGAGCAAGTACTGGCACAGGGAATCTCACCACTGCTGGTCGCCAGTGATAATGATTATTTTATCGGCATTGCCGGACTGGTCGCCAGCAGACTGTCTGAGGAATTCTACCGGCCGGCCATTGTTATCAAAAGCGGTGAGAAAGTATGTAGTGGCAGTTGTCGCAGTATTCCTGAGTTCAATATTATCGCTGCCCTGAACCAATGCCGTCACCTGCTATCCCAGTTTGGCGGGCACTCGCAGGCGGCCGGTTTTACCCTGTCAACTAAAAATTTAGCCCGTCTGCAAGAATCACTGCTCCAATTAGCCACCACCCAGCTCGCTGGAGTTGACCTCCGTCCCCGCCTAGATATTGATGCCGAGGTTACCCTGCCTAACCTTGGCGGCGATACCTTTCAGATAACGCAACAGTTAGCTCCCTTTGGCCGAGGCAATCCGCTGCCCACCTTCCTCAGCCGTCGGGTAGAGGTTATTGCTTGCCGAACTATGGGTAATAGTGGCGAGCACCTGAGGCTGAAACTAAAGCAGGGTGACACAAGATGGGATGGGGTGGGCTTCAGGCTAGGTAACTATCTGGCTGAAGTGGCCTCACCGCTTGACATTGTCTATAATTTAGAAATAGACCGGTGGGGTGGAGAGGAGAGGCTCAGGCTTAATATATTGGACTTTGCGCCAACAAACCAGACTGTTTAAGGTTATTGTGCATGATTAGTCAAATATTTCTTATTGCCATCACCATAATCGGCGCCTATTTAATCGGCTCCTTTCCTTCGGGTTATATCGCTGGTCGTCTCCGGAAAGGAATAGACATTCGTGAAGTGGGCACCCGAAGCATGGGCGCCATGAATGTGTTTTACCAAGTAGGCTTTGCCGAGGGACTCCTGGTTCTGGCAGCGGACATCGGGAAGGGAGCCTATAGAACCAGGTAAAATATTAAAATAGTACCCAGATTTATTCCAAGAAATTACAGAGGGAAAGGTAACAAAAAAGATTCCAAAGAAAACACTAAAATTTTTACTACTGGTTACGGTCACCTACAACTTCCCACCATACAGAATAGACGACTCCTATGAAATACAGTGGGATTCTTTGGAAAATTTACCCGACTTCAAAAACCACCCTAGTATTCTCTGTTGGAACAGGAGAGAGGGAACATACATCCATAAACACAGTGAATTTTACTAACTAGTCCCCACCTTCACCCACCGTGTTCTCAATACCAGTAAGGGAATGGCAATAGCTAAGACGATTATGGCGATTACTTGAGCCTGATGTAAGCCAAAGAGAAAGGGTGTACCCTCGCGCAGGAAATCAGTACCGAGACGGTACACTGAGTATAGACTGAGATAGACCAGAAACAGCGAACCGTCAGGCTTGAGCCGCCCCCTTAATCTGAGCAACACCCCAAAAACGAGCAAATTCCATATAATTTCATAAACCGTGGCGGGATGCACTACCACCCCTAGAGGACAAAGACTATTAGGGTGGGTATAGACAATGCCCCACGGTAAGGAGGTTTCTACCCCGTAGCAGCAGCCATTTAACGTACAGCCGACTCTGCCTACCGCCTGAGCCAAAATGATACCCGGCGCTACCACATCCGCAAAATAGCCGAACTGAAACTTGCTAAATCTACTATAAATCCAGATACCCAAGGCGGCACCCAAGACAGCACCGTAGGCGGTGAGACCACCACCGCCAATTATCTCTCCCGGGTTCTGGCTGTAGTACTCCCAGCCATCAATAACATGAAGTAGTCTGGCTAATATCATGCCAGAGGGAATGCCCACCAGTGAGGCGGTAAACAAAGTATCATAAGAAATATTGGCACCCTTTTTGACCTGCCAGGCTGTCCACAGCACGACGGTCAAAATAGCCAGGGCAACCATAATGCCATACCATCTGATTTCAATTGAGCCGATGGTGAAGGCTACCGGGTCTATATTTATGGTAATCATCGTTCCTCCAAAAATCAGGAGCAGAGTGCCTCAACGAAAGCCTCGGCATTAAAGGGCGCCATATCCTCCAACCTCTCACCAGTGCCGACAAACTGGATTGGAATTTCCAATTCATCACAAATCGCCAATACGATGCCGCCCCTAGCGGTACCATCCAGCTTAGCCAGAAAGATACCAGTCACGCCTACCGCCTCAGTAAAATATCTGGCCTGAGTTAGACCATTCTGGCCGGTGGTAGCATCAAGCACCAAGATTACCTCATGGGGCGCGGTAACATCAGACTTAGCCGCCACCCGCTTAATCTTCTTAAGCTCCTCCATCAAGTTAAACTTGGTATGGAGTCTACCGGCGGTATCAATAATTACCTCTTCAACCTGCCGACTGCGGGCCGCTTGCAGGGCATCGAAGACCACTGCCCCCGGGTCAGCCCCAGACTGATGAGCAATAATCTCTGCTCCTACCCTCTCCCCCAGCTGCTTGAGCTGGTCAATCGCCGCGGCCCGAAAAGTATCCGCCGCCACCAGAATAACACTCTTACCCTTATTCTTTAAGCTATGGGCAAGCTTGGCAATCGATGTTGTCTTGCCACCACCGTTGACCCCCACTACCAGCGTAACCCTGGGCAAGGATGGAGTAACCAGTTCTTCTTGATAGTCAATTCTCAGGATATTGACCATCTCTGCCTGTAGTGCTGCACGCACTAACGAGCCATCGCTAATTTTCTCCTCAGCCACCCGTTGCTTCACCTTCCCAACAAGCTTTTCCGTGGTATTCACCCCCACATCAGCCGCAATCAGCAGCTCTTCCAGCTCATTCCAGACCTCATCACCAACCGTTGGGCGGTCAAAGAGGTGCATTGCTTTATCAAACCAGGTATCCCGACTGCACCTCAGGGCTTGTTTAATGAGGTTAGTTATCTACCTCACCCCCATATTTTTATTTGGTAACCTATCCCCCTGACCCTCTTCCCTTATTATTGGGTAAGGAAAGAGGGAATTTATTGTTAGAGGGGCTTCGCCCCTCTTAGACACCCCATTTTATATTTTAGAACGGGCTTTGCCCCGCTAAGACTCCCCTTAATTATAATTTGCAGGCTTAGTCTCTCTTACTGAGCGAGCAATCCTTCCAGTAGCATCTGGGCTGCTTTCTTATCCAGAGGCTGATTATTATTGCCACACTTGGGCGACTGAATACAGCTCGGGCAGCCTTCCTGACATGGGCACTCACTAATTGCCCTCAGTGTAGCTTGCCATAATTCCGCTATCATGTCAAAGCCCTTCTCAGCAATGCCGATGCCGCCGGGATAGGCATCATAAATAAATATCTGGGCTCGGCCGGTATCGGGGTGGAGCGGAGTAGAGACGCCACCAATATCATTGCGGTCGCACAGGGCAAACAAGGGCAGAATACCAATCGTGGCGTGTTCCACAGCATGTAGTCCACCGGCAAAATCAAGTTGAGCTTCTTCCAGTCGAGCGACGACCTCCGGCGGCAGGTCAAACCAGAGTGCCACCGTTGGGAAACACTGGGGTGGTAAATCAAGTGGCTCTTCCCCAATTACCTTTTCGGTGAATTGCGCCTTCTTCTTGAAGCCAACTACAATCGTGGTAACCTCCACTTCGCCCAAGTAGACCTTTACCTGCCCCAGGTTCTTCTCGTGGCTTAGCTTCACGATGTGTAAATCTTCGATTTCTTTCGTCTGGGTATAGTAATTGACTGTCGTCGGCACCGCATAGGCAGTACGGTTAGCCAGGTCAAGCTCAGTGACCAGATAGGACTCTCCCTGATGCAGATAGATCGCTCCCGGATGTATCTGGAAGAGAGCGACACTGGCTTCGACTGTTTCCAATAGTGAATCGGTTGAGGTATCGATAACGGAGAAATTCTGACCCGTGGTAGAACGGATATTAATCGCCTGAGCCGGGTAGGCAATAGCCGGGGAAAGGTACCACTTCTGATTGCGTTCCTTGAGTATGCCCTGCTCCTCCAGCACCTTCCTTTCCTGAGTCAAGGCAGCGCCAAAGATTTTTTCATCCTCACTATCTAGCGGACATTCCCAAGCAGCACACAACAGGTGAGCTCTTAAAATATAAGGATTACTCGGGTTAACCAATGCATTCTCAAAACTTTTCTGAAAGAAGGAATCAGGATGACGCATAAAATACTGGTCCAGAGGATTATCCAACGCCACCAAAAAGCTCAGTGATTCATCCTGACTTCGGCCGCTCCTTCCCGCCTGCTGCCAGGTACTAGCAATACTTCCCGGGTAGCCAGCCAGCACCGTGGCATCCAGGTCACCAATATTGATACCTAACTCCAAAGCATTGGTCGCCACCACCCCAGTAAGTTGACCGCTA
>JAUWBK010000011.1 GCA_030605045.1 Dehalococcoidia bacterium | reverse complement strand
GAATTATAAATTTCATCCTCTTTGCGGTTCTTCTCCCTGGCCTGCTTTATTCTATCAAGGACGTACTTTCTCCTTAAAAGCTTGGCTCGGTATCTTTCCTCTTCCTTGGTCAAAGGTCTATCCGGGTTAGACAGCTTATCTATATCAGCAGATACTTCTTTCGATACCCGCTGCAATTCCTTGTCGGTCATTATAATCTCACCTTCCGCAACAGTGTTTGTATTTCTTGCCACTCCCGCAGGGGCAGGGCTCGTTGCGGCCTATCTTCCTACCACCAACCCTCTGCCGCTGCTTACCTCCGCCACCGGCACGGCCAGCCGCCTGAGCCATTGGCGATGGTGCTTGTGCCGGAGCTTTCTTTTCGACAATGCTCACATGGTATATGGTATGAACTACATCATGCTGAATCGTGTCCAATAACGTTTGAAACTGCTGGTACCCTTCACGCTTATAGGCATCAACCGCCCGCGTCTGGCGTAAAGTCTGCCATCCCGCCTGAAGGCGCGTATTCTCCATTGCCGTCAGGTGCTCCACCCACAGGTTGTCCATGATGCGCAGCATCACCAGCCGCTCCAGTACTCTCATATTTTCGGCACCGAGTGCCTTCTCCCGCTCCTCATACTGAGCCTCAGCCAGCTCAATAAGCTTGTCCTCAATCTGCCTCGGCTTCATCTCGAAAAAGTCACCAGCCTTCAATGTTGGCGGTAAGGGGAAAACAGTGGAAATATCAGCTATCAAGCCGTCTATGTCCCAGCCGAGACCATGCTCATCAGCAAGATGAGTGGCGACCGTACTTCTTATCTCTTCTCTAACCATTGACAGAATGTTTGCCATGAGGTCGGCGCCACCCAGTATCTTCTTCCGCTCACTATAGATAAGCTCACGGTGCTTATTCACCACGTCATCATACTCTACCAGGTGCTTACGCATATCAAAATGGAAGCCCTCAACCCTGACTTGAGAACTTTCAATCGCGCGGTTGACCAGTTTGTTCTCAATGGGAGTATCCTCATCCATGCCCGCCCAGTCCATAATGCCTTTAATCCGGTCACCGCCAAAGCGCCGCACAACATCGTCCTCCAAGGACACATAAAAGCGAGAGCTCCCCGGGTCGCCCTGTCGTCCCGACCTACCCCGGAGCTGGTTGTCAATCCGCCTTGCCTCGTGGCACTCGGTGCCAATAATGTGAAGTCCACCAAGTTCAATTATCTTATTGTGTTTCTCCTGCCATTCTGCTTCACCTTGCCCATCAAGACTCCCTCCCAGCACAATATCAACACCACGTCCCGCCATATTGGTAGCCACCGTTACTGCCCCCGGCTCTCCCGCCCGAGCGATAATACCTGCCTCTTTCTCATGATACTTGGCATTAAGCACCTGATGGGGAACGCCCCTCCTCTTTAAGAGGTCGCTCAACAACTCTGACTTTTCAATGGATACGGTGCCAATCAGCACCGGACGGCTTTCTTGGTAAAGCTGCTCAATCTCACGCGCCACGGCGCGGAATTTTGCCTTCTCATCTTTGTAAATCTGGTCGGGAAAGTCCTCGCGAATCATCGGCTTATGAGTGGGAACGACCACCACCTCAAGATTATATATCTTGTGAAACTCCTCAGCTTCAGTGATAGCAGTGCCGGTCATCCCGGCCAGTTTCTGGTACATACGGAAGTAGTTCTGAATGGTAATGGTGGCAAAGGTCATGGTCTCCCGCTGAACCTTGACATGCTCTCTAGCTTCGATTGCCTGATGCAGCCCCTCGGAGTAACGGCGACCAAACATCAGCCGGCCGGTGAACTCGTCAACAATGATAACCTCACCATCTTTGACAACATAGTCGCGGTCTCGCTTAAACAGCACCTGGGCTTTAAGGGCACTTTCCAGATAGCGAGTCAGGGCATAGTTTACCGGGTCATAGAGATTGGGGGACTTTAATAATCCTTCCCTCCTCAGCATTCCCTCCAGATTACTGACACCAACATCGGTCAGGTTTACGTTCCGTTCCTTTTCATCGACGACATAGTCCACGCCTGAACGCAGGCGGGGGACAAGCCGAGCAAACACTTGATATATCTGCCCTGACTCCTCCGCCGGTCCACTGATGATAAGTGGAGTGCGGGCTTCATCAATCAGGAGATTATCAACCTCGTCAACGATGGCGTAGTTTAAGCTATGTTGCACACACTGGGACAGGTCCATAACCATATTATCCCGCAAGTAGTCAAAACCGAACTCACTGCTGGTGCCATAGGTAATATCGGCTTCATAAGCCTCCTTTCGGGGAATGGGGCGGAAATGGTGCCACCGGCTATCCCCAGAGTCATAATCAGGGTCATAAAGGCGGGATGGTTGATGCTCATCCGGGGTCTGCTGGGGGTAAATGCTGGCGACACTTACCCCTAAGGCATGGTAAATCGAACCCATCCAGTAAGGGTCTCGCCGGGCCAAATAATCATTAACCGTAACCAGGTGACATCCCTGACCGGTAAGTGAGTTCAGGTAAAGAGGAAGAGTGGCCACCAAAGTTTTACCCTCACCGGTCTTCATTTCAGCAATTTTGCCCTGGTAAAGGACAACCCCTCCCATCAACTGGACATCAAAGTGGCGCTGACCGATAGTCCGCTTAGCCGCTTCACGCACAGCAGTAAAAGCTTCCGGCAAAAGGTCATCAAGCGAGCTACCGGCTTTAAGCCTACCCTTAAACTCGTCCGTCTTAGCCCGCAGTTCAGCGTCGCTGAGCTTCTCAAACTCAGGCTCAAACTTATTTATCCGGTCTACTATCGGCAGCAGACGTTTCAGTTCTTTCTCATTAGAATCAATGAGTCCGCTCAGCCATTTAAGCATTACCTTCTCCCTCAATCAGCTCTCTGGCTTTCCCGGCCACTCCCTCCCAGACCATAATCTTGACCTCACCCATGCCATCAACAGCAAACATGTGTACCGAAGGCGCGGCATTTGATTTCAGGAAGCAAGTTATCCCATGGCTTTCAAGTATACCCTTGATAATCCGGGCTTCTGCCTCACCGACTGCCCGATACACTGCCACCATCTTCTCAGGTTTATTTACACCTGGTTTACTCAAACATAGCTCCTATCGATAGTCCGGTATGAATGCGATGGATAGCTTCCCCCAGCAATGGTGCCATCGACAGAACGGTAATCTTATCTAATTTCTCATTATCTTTAATGGGAACGGTATCCGTGACGACCACCTCTTTCACCGGACACGAAGTTATTCTCTGAATAGCAGAATCGGAGAAAATCGGATGGCTGCAACAGGCATATACTTCTTTCACCCCCTGCTCTTTTAGAGTAGAGACAACATTCACCAGAGAGCCACCAGTGTCTATTTCGTCATCCAGAGTGAGAGCTACTCTGCCCTCTACTTCACCGATGACATTTAGCGTCTCCGCCTGGTCAACGTTACCCGCTCGTCTTTTTTCCATAATCGCCAATGGCGCGTTAAGTTTTTCAGCCAGGTCACGTGCCCGTTTGCTGATGCCGATATCAGTGGCAACTACCACCAAGTCATCAAAATCTCTTTCGGCAAAGTAATTAGCCAATAAATTAAGCGCGGTCAGCTCATCCACTGGTATGTTAAAGAAACCCTGAATCTGCGCCGCATGCAAATCTACCGTCAGCAGCCGATTAGCCCCAGCTACCGTAAGCAGGTCAGCGATGAGTCTGGCGGTGATCGGCACCCGGGGTTGGTCCTTCTTATCAGTGCGCCCATAACCATAATAAGGGATTACGGCTGTAATCCGTCCGGCTGATGCCCTCTTCAGAGCGTCAAGCATAATGAGTAGCTCAACCAGATTAGCATTGACCGGGGAACTGAGCGGCTGAATGACAAAGGTATCCCGCTGGCGAACATTTTCCAGAATACGCACAAAGATATTCTCATTACTGAATTGAAAGACCTCACTCTTACCCAAGGGTATACCCAAGTATTCAACAACCGCCTGAGCTAGCACCGGGTGAGCATTACCGGTGAACACCTTTAATTCATCCATTGGCCATTATCTCCTTTAAAGATAACTTTTGATTCAGTATAAATTATAGCACTATTGCCGGCTAACCTCACCTCTTAGCCGCCGAGTTTGTCTGCCAGAGCTCTCTCAACACCGAGAGGAATATAAAAACTTGACAATTTATATTCATATCTTTATAATATGTAAAGAAAACTCCCCCACTAAAAATTTGACACTTAAGAATATTTCTATATATAAAGTACAAAGAGCATTCCTCAGAAACTTGATGCTATTTGTTGCTGAAGCTCAGCCTCAATTCTTAATAGGCTACCAAGAAAATCAAAGGTTTTTCTGGATGCTTTAGAGTTTGGTTTCCCGTATGTCAAAGTATATCTTTGTTACTGGTGGTGTAGTTAGTTCAGTTGGCAAGGGCATAACTGTCGCTTCTATGGGCAACATTCTGAAGAGTCGCCAAATCAGTGTTTCGGTTCAGAAGCTAGACCCCTACCTCAATGTTGACCCGGGCACAATGTCTCCTTACCAGCATGGGGAGGTATTTGTTACTCAGGATGGTGCGGAGACTGACCTTGACCTAGGTAACTACGAGCGCTTCATCGACGTTGACTTTACTGCCGATTCCAACGTTACCTCAGGGCAAATCTATAGCGCCGTTATTGCCAAGGAGAGGCGGGGCGATTTCCTCGGCGGCACTATCCAGGTGGTGCCTCATGTTACTACTGAGATAAAGGAACGTTTCAAGCGATTAGCCCAGCAATCTCAGGCTGATGTCATTCTTATTGAAGTAGGCGGCACCGTGGGTGATATTGAGGGACAGCCTTTTCTTGAAGCCATCAGACAGATGAGGAATGATGTTGGGAGAGACAATGTGCTTTATGTTCACGTTACCTTACTCCCCTATCTCAGCTCGACTCAGGAGCTGAAGACCAAGCCTACCCAGCATAGTGTTAATGAGCTACGCCGAATTGGTATTCAGCCTGACATCATTATCTGCCGCAGCGACTTTCCAATTCCGGATGGGCTAAGGGATAAAATATCGCTGTTCTGCGACGTGGAACAGCAAGCCGTCATTCCCCTGCCCACGGTACCCACCATCTACGAGATACCTCTACTTCTGGAAGAATCGGGATTAGGGCAGCTAATTGTTGATAAGCTTGGTCTTAAGGCACGCCGAGCTGACCTAAACCAGTGGCGGGAACTAGTGGAGCGCCTCAAAACACCCCATGAGCCAGTTAATATCGCCCTGGTTGGCAAATATGTTGAATTAACCGACGCCTACTTCTCAGTTCGTGAGGCGTTGCGTCACGCTGCCCTCTATCATAATAGAGAGCTTAATCTGTTCTGGGTTCGCTCTGAGGACCTAGAACAAGACGGCAGCGATGCTTTACTACGCTCCGCCCAGGGTATTATTGTCCCCGGCGGCTTTGGCATCAGAGGCATCGAAGGCATGGTCAAAGCAGCCAGCTATGCCCGAACCAATGAAATTCCTTACCTGGGGTTGTGCCTGGGACTGCAGGTTATGGTAATTGAGTTTGCCCGCTACACCCTAAACTCAACTGAGCCAAATTCCACCGAGTTTAATCCTGATACTCCCTATCCGGTTATTGACCTCCTCCCCGAACAAAAGAACCTAGAAAATAAGGGAGGCACCATGCGTCTAGGTAATTACCCCTGTCAACTACTCCCAGACAGCCGTGTCGCACGCGCTTATGGACAGAGTCTGATTTACGAGCGCCACCGACACCGCTTTGAATTTAACAATCAATTTCGCACTCCGCTACATGAGGCGGGCATGATTTACAGTGGGCTATCCCCTGACAATAAATTGGTTGAAATCTGCGAGCTGGCCAACCATCCCTGGATGGTAAGTTGCCAATTCCATCCTGAATTTGGCTCTCGCCCTAACCGCCCTCACCCCCTGTTCCGTGATTTCATTGGCGTGGCGAAAGATGTACTGCGTGAAGGGGCTCAACCTCCGTTACCCCTTTCGCCTGAAAGTGGGGACTAAATGCGTATTTTTTTAGATACCGCCAATATCGACCAAATCAGACAGGCTGCTAAATTAGGCATCGTTAGCGGTGTTACCACCAACCCCAGCCTGGTATCCAAAGAGGCAACGGCTGACTACGAAACTATGACTAAAACCATTTGCTCCATAGTCAGCGGCTCGGTTTCTGTTGAAGTGCTCGCCGAAGACACTGAATCAATGATTAAAGAAGCTCGAATTAAGGCCTCCTGGGCACCCAATGTAACCATTAAGATACCGGCCACTGCCGCCGGTCTTGAGGCAATATCAGCGCTGAGCAAGGAAAATATCGAAATAAACATGACCCTTTGTTTCTCATTGAATCAGGCACTTCTCGGCGCACTGGCTGGCGCCACCTACGTCAGCCCCTTTGTCGGCCGATTGGATGATGTCGGTCATGATGGTATGCAGCTGGTAAAAGAAATTGTGGATGTATTTAAACACTACCAGCTATCCACCCAGGTGATTGCCGCTAGCATTCGCCACCCTTTACATTGCGTGGCTGCCGCCAAGGCAGGAGCGCATATTGCCACCGTTCCTTATAATGTACTAATGCAGATGATAAACCACCCGCTTACTGATGTTGGCATCAGCCGTTTCCTTGCCGACTGGCGAAAGGTTTCACCGCAATAGAACTGAGAAAACAATTCTTCCTTCTGAATGAAGAGAGGAACTGGGGAGTGAGGTTACATCATGAACATTGACGAACTAGAAAAGAAAAGCAAGGAAGAGCTAATTGCTCTAGCCAAGGAAAAGGGCACTTCCAGCCACGATGGCCTTGATAAGCAAGACCTTATTATGCTCTTGCTCCGGTCAGACATTGAGCAAGAGGGCCACACTTTCTGTCATGGCATCCTGGATATTATGCCTGATGGTTACGGCTTCCTCAGGCAGGATACCTTGTTGCCCAACCATGCCGATGTCTATGTCTCTCCATCTCAGATCCGCCGCTTTGGTCTGCGCAATGGAGATATGATTACCGGGCAAGGCAGGCCACCGAAGAGTAACGAGAAATATTTTAGTCTACTCCAGATAGTAGCCATTAACAATACCAACCCCGAACTAACCAAAGACCGCCCCCACTTTGGCTCACTCACCGCCACCTTCCCCGATAAATTAATTAACCTGGAAAGCTCACCTGAGGACTTAACCACTCGTCTGCTCAACTTGATTGCCCCCATCGGTCGTGGACAACGAGGCTTAATCGTGTCACCACCTAAGGCCGGCAAGACAATGCTGCTCAAATCCATCGCCAATGCCGCGACCGTTAACTATAATGATATTCACTTGCTCGTGTGCCTTATTGGTGAGCGACCGGAAGAGGTTACTGATATGAAGCGTTCGGTCAAGGGAGAGGTGATCGGCGCCACTTTTGACGAGTTGGTGGAAAACCAGACCCGCGTCGCTGAGTTAGCCCTAGATAGAGCCAAGCGAATCGTTGAAAGTGGCAAAGATGTCTTCATCCTCCTTGACGGCATTACCCGCCTTACTCGAGCCTATAACCTAGCAATGCCCTCCAGTGGTCGCACCTTGTCCGGTGGTATTGACCCCGTTGCCCTCCACCCCGCCAAACGTTTTTTCGGCGCTGCCCGTAACACGGCAGAGGGTGGCAGCTTAACGATCATTGCCACCTGTCTCGTTGACACTGGCAGCCGCATGGATGACCTCATCTATGAGGAATTCAAGGGAACCGGCAATCTGGAACTTCACCTCGACCGCCGATTATCGGAGCGCCGCATCTTCCCGGCGATGGATATTCAGCGCAGTGGCACCAGGCGAGAAGAGCTGTTAACCGATGAAGAGAGCCTAAAGCAAGTATGGCTGTTGCGGCGCATGGTGGCCATGATTGCCTCTGACTCTAACAACTACGTTGAAGCCACCGAGCGAATTCTCGACCGCCTACGCAAGACCAAAACCAACGCTGAGTTCCTGACTAACCTGAGCAAGGAGACGTAAATTTGTCCATCAGTGCCCAAGGAACCTCCTTCCCATCAGGTGAACCTTCCTCTCTGCCTGATTAAGGGTAATGCCATTGAATGAGCCAGCGAATGAATAAAGAGCCAGAAGCTAAAGAAAATAGACTTTCCCCTGAGCTTCTTGCTGGCATAATACTAGTCCTATTCTTCGGTATTTCACTATTTCTTCGAGTTTATCTCCCCTATCACCAGGTCTTCAGCGGTGAGTGGATAAAGTTTACTAGTGTCGACGCCTATTTCCATATGCGCTTGGTGGACAACCTGGTCCACAATTTTCCCCAACTCACTAACTTTGACCCGTACTTGCGATACCCTTTCGGCATCATCATAGACAATATCCATTTTTATGATTGGCTACTGGCTGGTATTATCTGGGTGATTGGGTTGGGTTCACCAACCCAGCACACTATTGATGCAGTCGCGGTGTATTTTCCAGCAGTTCTGGCGGCCCTGATGGTCATCCCGGTTTATTTCATCGGTAAAGAACTATTTGGTCGCTGGGCTGGTGTGCTTTCGGCTGGCCTAATCGCAATACTGCCCGGTGAGTATATGGGGCGCTCAATACTGGGCTTCACTGACCACCATGTTGCTGAAACATTATTTACTGCCACCACTATGATGTTCTTGATTCTGGCAATTAAGACTTCACGAGAAAGAGGATTAACTTTCAACCATCTGCAAAGCCGGGACTGGACGGCAATCTCTAAACCCATTGTTTATAGCTTGCTGGCTGGTCTTTTTTTAGGCATCTACCTCATCACCTGGATGGGAGCGCTACTCTTTGTTTTCATTATCGCGGTCTACTTCGTTATCCAGTTCATAATTGACCACCTGAAACGCCAATCAACTGACTATCTAGTCCCGGTTGGTGTTATCCTTTTCCTTACTGCGCTGATAATATATTTGCTATTTTCGCGCAGTTTGCTCTCCTGGGTATCCTTGCTCATTGTCTCATTTCTTCCTATAGCCCTGCACTTCACCTCTCGATTGATGACGCGTAGGGGAATAAAACAATTCTTTTATCCATTAACCATTGTCGGGTTTGGTGTGGTGGCAATTGCCATCTTTTATGCTGTTTCCCCTTCCTTCTTCCAGACAGTGTTTAACAGGTTCGACATCTTCACCTGGGGTGGTACCCGTACCATACTCGAAATGCAGCCACTCCTTTCCCCACGGGGCGAATTCACTTTTCAGCTTGCCTGGGGTAATTTCACCACCGGTTTTTTCCTCAGTTTTATCTCCCTAGGCATTTTGCTCTATCTAATTATTAAACATGGCAATGCCGAGAAAAGCCTTCTGATAGTGTGGAGTCTGATAATACTTCTTGCCACCCTGGGGCAGCGCCGTTTCGCCTACTACTTTGCCGTCAATGTCGCCTTGCTCACCGGCTACCTATTATGGCTACTCGTTAAGCTCAATAAGGAGAACCATCCTAATGCCAGATACTTGAACATAGTTTTCTCTGCAGTCATGATTGTCTTCTTAGTCATCTTCTCCAACCTTAATCCCTTACTTGTCGCTTTTAGTGTAGCTCTGCTAATCGTCTACATCTCATGGCACCTATTGCTGTTTGTTGTAGCCTGGTTGTCAGAAACGCCAAAGACGGCAGCACGCGAAAAAGCCAAGCCTAAAAAGAGCCCGCAGGTGGGCTTCCACCTTACCGCCCGACACGTAAGTTTAGCTTTAGCTTTAATTATCGGCTTTCCCTGCATCTTCTTTCCTAATATTGGCCCGGCAGTCGCTACTGCCTCACAAGTCCACTTTTCCCCTTCTGATGCTTGGTATAGTTCCCTTACTTGGCTAAAGGGAAATACTCCCGAGCCCTTTGGTGATCCCGCCGCCTATTACCAGCTCTACGAGCCACCTCCGCCAGGAGAAAAATACAAATATCCTGAATCAGCCTATGGGGTAATGGCCTGGGTTGACTATGGCTACTGGATTACCCGTATTGGCCACCGACCAGCAAATCTCACTCCCGGTCCTGGCGGGGCTTACGTGGCTAAATTCTTTGTATCTCAGGATGAATACTCCACCCAGGAAATAAAATGGAAAACAAAATGGGAGGAGGAAATAATAGCGGAGAAGGAAATAATAGACAAATTGGAATCTTCTTACATAATTATCGACCACCAGACAGCTACCGGCAAATTCTGGGCGCTGGTTAGCTGGGCAGAACAAGAATTAACTCAATTTTCCGATATCTACTACGTACCCAAAGAGAAAGGCGAACTTGTGCCGATACCTCTTTTTCACCCTGAATACTACCGCTCACTGGTGGTCAGACTATACAACTTTGATGGACAAGCGGTAATCCCTGAAGAATCAATTGTAATTTCTTATGAAGAAAAAATAGTCCAGAAAGATGTGTCCATCAAGCTAGTCACCAGTGTTGAGGACTTCCCCAGCTACGAAGAGGCAACTGCCTATATTTCAAGTCAGAAGTCAGGGAATTACCGAATAGTAAGCGATAGTCCATTTATCAGCCCGGTACCGTTGGAGGAATTGAAACGCTTCAAATTGATTTATAGCTCTGATATCTCAGTAATACAGCCAGGTGTGGGTGGTATCCCATCAGTAAAGATTTTTGAGTACATTAAATAAGTTCAACCGCTATAGCCCTGCGAAATTTACTTGACAAAAATCATCAATGCCTTATCATAAGGTAGGGCGGAAAGAGGAAACAGAGATGCAGATTAGGAAGACATACAAAGAGGTAAATCCCGAACTTCTTTATGCGGAGATAAGAGACTTTGCTCTGAAGCAAGGAACGAGTCCAGGTGAAGCGAAGCTGGAAACATATGCCCTTCCCAGTGATACGTCATCATTTATTACTCGTGGCACCCTAACCTTCAAGGTTCAGGAAGCGCCGGGAAAGGCGGAAAAGGAATGCCTCAGGGCTCATGTGGTTGGCTCAGTGAAGACGGAAACGAAGGTGATGCTGGATATAGATGAAAAGCTCTTTCCTCCGGATAAGGTCTCGGCGCTGCAAGAGGATTTGGACTTTATTTTTGGCTCATACGAGGTAAAGTAGCTTTCATAATCCGGCGACAAGCCGATACATATTTTCGTAGGCCTTCCCAAAATCAGGGTCGCTCTTTGCGAGTCTATCTTTCAAGGCATTCATTTGCCGGATAAATTTTTGCCGGTCTTTGTTCTTCACCAAAGCTACCCATTCTTTTACTTTTTGGTGGAATAATTCTTCAATCTCCGTGATATCGGGTAGATTCATCTGTATCGAAGCATAAAGCTCCGGGTCCTCCGAAATAACACTTTCTACCAGGGTCAGTAACACTTTGTAGGTAATGCCACCAATTTCCCCGGGCGGTTTCAGCTTATCGGAGTCGAGCAAGGTATCCGCGGAGACGATAGCAATAAAATGGGAAAGCCCAAGAACAACCGCCATCTTTTCGTCATGTTCTTGAGGAGTCATTAAGCTGACTTTAGCACCTCTAGTTTCCAAATACTCCCTGATTTTTTGTGCCAGGGCGCTCTCTTGATCATTGGTCGGTGTCAGCACAAAATTCTGATTAGCAACCCCCCGGGCACCGGGGCCAAATAACGGATGCGCACCCAACACCAATCCTGTCTTTAGATACTCGTGCATTGTTGCCACCGGAGAGACCTTGATGGAGGTAATATCAACCACAACCTGCTTTGGCTTTATGTGGGGGCTTATCTCTTTGACGACCTCGGCAAAACTCTCTATCGGTACTGAGAGCAGCACGGCATCAGCAATTTTGACTGCTTCCATATTTGAGGCAGCCTCGACACCCAACTGCTGCTTAGCTTCCAGTAACTTGCTTTCGTTTCGGCCACTGATGACCACCTCTTTGCCGTCTTTTAATAAAAAGTCAGCAAACCACCGCCCCATCTTGCCCGAGCCACCAATTATGGCTATTCTCACCAACTCACCTCACTGTCTTCTTTTTGCCTTGGGATATGAACCAAGGACTTTGACGAAGATGGAAATTTTTTCCAAATTCTCCAGAGCCTCTTGCGCTGGTCTATCCTCACGGTGGCCTTCGAAGTCGAGATAAAAATTGTATTGCCAAGGTTTCTGTCTCGTTGGCCTTGACTCGAGCTTGGCCAGATTGATATTTCGGCGGGCAAACTCATCAAGGGCTCCATACAATGCTCCCGGCCTATTCTTCACCGAAAAAACAACCGAGGTTTTGTCATTTCCGGAAGGGGGAGAGTCTTCTCTGGACAAAATAAAAAAGCGGGTGAAATTATTCGGGTTATCTTCTATTTCCCGGGCAATTATCTTCATGCCGTAAATTTCGGCAGCCCGGGCACTGGCAATGGCCGCGCTATCTGCTAGTCCTTCCTCTTTTATCATTTTGACACTGCCCGCGGTATCATAAGTAGGAATCAATTCAGCGTTCAAATGTTTCAAGAAATTGCGACATTGTGCCAGAGCCTGAGGATGAGAGTAGACCCTTTTTATCGTGTCCAGTCCGGCGCCGGGACTGGCGATGAGGCAATGAATCACCCGAAGCTCTATTTCACCACACACCCTGAGCGCTGAATCCAGCAT
>JAUWBK010000017.1 GCA_030605045.1 Dehalococcoidia bacterium | reverse complement strand
GGCAGCGATGACCCTGTCGGTCAGCAGGTCAAGATGAGGGATAAACGGTTTAGCGTCATCGGTGTCCTGGAGCCCAGGGGTATGTCATCTTTCGGGTTCAGCTGGGAGGAGATGGTGATAACGCCGATAACTACCTATCAGGCCCGGCTGTTTTCCCAGACGACGCCCAGCGGGGAAGACGCTGTGCAGTCAATCGTCATACAGGCAGCCAGCGCCGAGGTGATGGACGAGGTAATAGAAGATATCGAAACCCTCTTAAGGAAGCGTCACCGCATCGATGCCGATGAGGAAGACGACTTCGCCGTTATGAGCCTGGAGCAGATGCTCGGCATATTTGAGACCATAACCCTTGCCTTAACCATATTCCTGGGACTGATTGGTGCTATCTCCCTGCTGGTGGGCAGTATCGGTATCATGAATATTATGCTGGTCTCGGTAACCGAGCGCACCCGGGAGATAGGCCTGCGCAAGGCAATAGGGGCCAAGCGGAGGGATATTCTAATGCAATTTCTGTTGGAAGCCGCCATGCTGAGCCTGGTGGGAGGTGCCATCGGGCTGACCGGTGCCTGGGTGGTGGCATGGGGAATCTCTCAAATCAACCTTGGTGGATTCAGCATCAACGCTGTGGTCTCACCAGTTATTGTAACTGTGGCGGTCTTAGTCTCGGTCTTCATTGGTCTTGCCTCTGGCATATACCCGGCAATGAGGGCTGCCAGGCTAAATCCGATTGATGCCCTGCACTATGGATGACACAATTGTGATAAAATCAGAGATATGGAAACAGGACTTCCAAGTAAAACCTGAAGGTGAATAAGGACTAACAGAGTATGAACTGGCTTGATATCATTATTATCGTGCTTCTGGCTATTCCCACCCTGATTGGCCTGCGGATTGGGATTATTAAGGCAGCTTTATCTCTCGCCGGGGTAATCATTGGCGTCATCCTGGCCGGGCGCTTTTACGTTGCCCTATCTGAGCAGCTTACCTTCATTCCACAGGAAAATCTGGCCAAAATTGCTGCCTTTGCCATTATTCTGGTCATAGTAATGTTAGTTGCCGGGATACTGGCCTCAGTGCTGAAATGGCTAGCTTCAATAGTTATGCTGGGTTGGGTTAATCGCCTTGGTGGTGCCGTCTTTGGCTTTGTCCTGGGAGCCATATTCTGTGGTGTCCTGCTCGCCATCTGGGCTAAGTTCCTGGGCATAGAAGGACTTGTTGCTGAATCGAGCCTGGCTACCCTGTTATTAGACCGTTTCCCTATGGTACTGGCGCTACTTCCTGAAGAGTTTGATACAGTACGCTCTTTTTTCCAGTAAACACACTATCTCTAGAAGGTTTTGGAATTCAAAAAAGACACCTTCTACAAATTGTTTAGCAACCTATCCCCCTCTCCTTTACATAACTAGAAAAACAATTCCTATCTAATTAGCTTTGAATTGTTTCCCAATAAAAAATTTTGCCTATACCCGATTATAGTGCCACAGATCAACTAAGTTATGAAGTTATGATTAACCCTTAGACTGAGTAACGTTAGGTAACAGTTGGGGTTTCCCCTGGATGTAGTCCCTCCCACTTCTCCAGCAGTTGCTCCCGGCTTTCTTTATGCTCTGGGTCAACTTCACAACAATCCACCGGGCAAACTTCAGCACACCGGGAAGATTCATGAGACCCGACGCACTCGGTGCATTTACTGGGGTCGATTATATAGATTGTCTCCCCCTCGCTGATAGCTTGGTTGGGACACTCCGGTTCACAAGCTCCACAGCTAATGCACTCCTCTGTAATCCTGTACGCCATAAATTTACCTCCTACTTTTCCCTAAAGAATTAGCTTTTAATAAAAGCACCGTATTTTCTGAAAAACAGCTACATTTTGTCATAAACCTTCTTTCTTAAAGCCTCAGCCACATGCTCAGGAACAAGGTCACTAATGTTACCACCCAGACGGGCAACTTCCTTGAGCAGGCTGGAACTAAGGAACTGATACTCCTGACTTGCCATCAGGCAAAGCAAGTCTAGATCCAGAGCTAACTTTCGATTCATCATTGCCATTTCAAATTCCTTTTCGAAATCGGCATTCATTCTCAGCCCGCGGATCATAACCTGTGCCTTCTCTTGTTTGGCAAAATCAACGGTAAGCCCACTGAAAGACTTTACCTCAACATTAGGAAGATTGGCTACCGCTCGCCTGACCAAATCCATCCTTTCCTCGGTAGTAAAGACAAGATGTTTATCCGATTTCTCATAGATGCCAATGGTTATCCTATCAAAAAGCCTAGCGGCTCGGGTAACAATATCAAGATGACCATTGGTTATCGGGTCAAAGGTGCCCGGGTAGACGGCAATAGTCAAAGTTGATCCCCCTTCTCGTAGACGGCAATGCAACTATCACCATGACGATGTTCTTTAATAAGCTTCAGGGGAGCATAAGTTGAATCTAGAGACAGATGAGGGGAATGCGTCACCACTAATATCGAGTTTGCCCCGACCAGCTTCGAGGTGGCTAATTGCGCTACCAGATTCCCGATAGACGAATCAGAATAGGGCGGGTCCATCAGTATGATACTATACTCCTTATCCAAAAAGGAAAGGGCTTTCGCGACGCTACAGCAATAAACATGAGCTTGGGCAGCAAACCCTGTCTTTTCCAGATTCTGTTTTATTATAGCACAACATCGTGGTTCGCGTTCAACAAAGTCAACCCAACCGGCACCCCGACTTAAAGCCTCAATACCTAAAGCACCACTACCGGAAAATAAATCGAGCACCTGCGTCCAATCTTCAGTAATGTTTTCTAAGATAGAAAAAATCGCTCCTCGAACTAAATCCGTTGCCGGTCGAGTAATGGTGCCCTTTGGTACTTTAAGTCGGTGCCCTTTCGCACTGCCTGCAATAACTCGCATTCTTAAATATAAAACACTTACCAGATAAAAGTCTACACCAGGCAAAATAAGTCTAACAATATTAGGATAACTACTGGAAATAGAATTGTCAACGAAAGGCTAGTGCGGTTCTCCACAATTGTGGTTACCAAAGACCTTATCTCCAGAAGCTTAAGGAGCTAAAAGTCCTGCCCCGGTAAAAGTATCCGATGCAAACCACAGCACCGGCAATGCTCATACCTACGGGGGACCTTGTAAAGTCCCTTCTTGCTACAGTATGGGCAGTAGGCAAACTTTATACCGTTGCCGTTCCTGTGCCTATTCTTTCCGTTTTGTCCATTTAACGCTACATTAGATGCCACACTAGTATGCCCCCGCAAACAGCCTTACCAATTATCCCATCACCCACAGCCTCATCGGTTACCTTCTCAGCCTCTGGATGCTTCTGCTGACAAACCGCTCTCCAGAAGGATAGATTCCTCTGGCAATCTTAACTTCTGGAGTCCGCAGCCGGAGTCATCAAAGGCGGTTGAACTGGTTTACTCGCCGGAGTTATTGCCTGACGCCGATGGCTGAAGAGCGGACGACGCAGGAATGAGGGAACATCTAGCTCATCTTCACTCTTGATGCCCCTGAGGAGTTGCGTCAGTTCATCCTCCTGGCCAGCTCCAGTCAGTCCTAGCTTGGCAATGAAGCCAGTGGCGATTAGGGTGATCCTGATATCATTATCCATACTAGGGTCCTGAGCCACTCCAAAAATGATGTTCGCCTCAGGGTCTACCGCTTGCCTGATGACATCGGCGGCTTCATTAACCTCAAACAGGGTGAGGCTACTACCACCAACCACATTGAAGAGCACTGCCTTCGACCCATTAATGGAAACATCCAAGAGCGGGCTCGCCAGAGCCTGCTTGGCAGCGTCTATCGCTCGGTTCTGGCCTGTCCCGGTACCGATAGACATCCAAGCCGGACCAGCATCCTTCATAATTGATTTCACATCGGCAAAGTCAAGGTTAATCATCCCAGGAGTGGTGATAACTTCCGCAATCGCCTGAACGCCGTGTCGCAGCACATCATCGGCCAGCTTAAAGGCACTATCCACGCCTGTCTTCTGGTCACAGAGGCCTAGTAATCGGTCGTTGGGAATAATGATAAGAGTATCAACCTTACCCAACAGGCGGGTAATACCCTCATTGGCTACCTGAGTGCGGTGGACTCCCTCAAAGCTGAATGGTTTGGTGACCACGGCAATGGTGAGGGCGCCACTCTGCTTGGCTATTTCGGCAATTACTGGCGCCGCTCCAGTGCCGGTACCGCCACCCATGCCACTAGTGATAAATACCATATCAGCCCCGGAAACGAGTTCCCTAAGCTCATCACTGCTTTCCTCAGCTGCCCGCTGACCTAGAGTATGATCACCACCGACGCCCAATCCTTTAGTTAGTTTCTCACCAAGCTGGATACGGGTCGGGGCTTCGGTAATGGCCAGAGCTTGGGCATCAGTATTCATGGCGATGAATTCCACACCCTGAATTTCCTCCCTAACCATACGGGTTATCGCATTGCTGCCACCACCACCAAGGCCAATAACCCTAATTTTGGCTGGACTAGCCACAAAACTTGTTTTTGCCATCTCCTCCTCCTTTATATACTACTAGGGAATTATTTTCGATCTCTTAGCGGAACAGATTCTTAATCCGGAAAGCTAAACGCCTTATTGCGGTGCCAAGTTTCCAAGGCTGCCAGTTCTGGCTACCTTCATGTTTGGCCCCCCATAGCAGTAGGCCGACACTAGTCGCATAGGCAGGGTCGCAAAGGGTATCAGCGATGCCTTCCATATTAGTGGGGGTACCTACCCTGACCGGGAGTTGTAGTATCTCACGCCCCAGTGTCGCGATGCCAGCCAGATTAGAGGTACCGCCAGTAAGTACCAGACCAGCCGGGACCAGTGTTTCATATTCAGAGCTGGGCAACTCGAGCAGGATAAGCTTCATTATTTCCTCGACCCGAGCCCGGATAATGTCACACAGGTCCTGATAGGAAACACCGTGTCCATCTTGTGAGATCGCGGTATTGGTTTCCGTCCTGCTCTCGTAAACTGGCATCACGCTGCCGTACCTCTTCTTCATTTCCTCGGCGACATCAAAGGGCAGTCCCAGACCGATGGAAACATCTCTGGTGAGCTGATAACCAGCTACTGGTAGAATAGAGGTATGCCAGATACTGCTGTCTTTGAAAACAGCAATGTCGGTGGTGCCACCACCGATATCAGCTAAGATAATACCGACTTCCTTCTCATCTTCGGTCAGTATCGCCTCACTGCTAGCTAAAGGTTCAAGGACAAGGTCTTCAATATCGATGCCAATGCTACGAATACACTTGACTAGATTCTGGACCGAAGTCACGGCAGCGGTAATGACATGGGTCTCCACATCAAGCCGGAAACCGTGCATCCCTACCGGGTTTTTGACTTTGGCTTGACCATCAACAGCATAAGCCCGAGGAATAACATGGAGTAGCTTTCTGTCGCTGGGAATTTTGACACTCTGGGCAGAGGCAAGGACGCGCTTCAAATCATCAGAGCGCACCACACGGTCATTCCGTGTAATCGCTACTACCCCTCGGTTATTCAGCGAAGCGACATGCCTCCCGGTAACACCGACATAGGCTGAGTCTACCTTATAGTTGCTTGCCTGTTCCGCTTTCTTTACTGACTCACGAATTGACTCTCTGGCTTCATTGATATTGACTACCAAGCCTTTGTGTAGCCCAACAGACGGGGCGATACCAACACCGACAACTCGCAAAGCACCTCCATTATCTGCATCAGCGATCGTAGTACAAACCTTGGTAGTACCAACATCAATCGAAGCGATAGTCCGATTTTTCATTTAACCCTCCTCTTCAAGAAAATCCTACCCTCTAAAGTTCGGTTAACTTTTACATTTTCAGAACCTCCTTTTTTAGATTCTAAAATTACCGAACTAGTCTAGGACATGGAAAAGATGATTCTAAGCTTCTCCAACAAATCTACCCTTCTCCAGGCACCAATCTTAGTTTCGGCTAAAATACTCTGCACCTCATCAGGCCGATAGCAATCAGCTTGGGCAATAATGTGCTCCGCCACTCTCAATTTTAAGTCAGCAAGAGTCATGTATGGTTTGGTGGTTCTAACCTCACCAGCCATCATATCCCTTTTTTTCATTTAATCCCCTTCCTAGATTCTGCCTCTTTAAGTTCTTGATTTAATTCCCATCCAATCTAGGCGGCTAGGAAGACCATTTCGAGCTTTTTCAACAAAGCTGGCCTTCTCCAGGCCCTAGCCTCAACCTCAGCGAAAACACTAGCCACCTCAGCGGTGGCATCGCAATCGTCTTCAGTAATAACGCGCTCCGCCGCCCTTAATCTGGCGCTACGGCTACGCGGATTAAGTTCAATCTCCGATTCGGAAGGAGTAATCACCCGCTTATTAATTAACCTCAAGCGAGCTTTGTGTCCGCAAATACAAACTGGGGTACCCGGGGGACAAATGCAGCCCTTGGCTTCTTGCTGCAGGAACCGTTTTACGATGCGGTCTTCAAGAGAATGGTAACTAATCACCACCAGCCTACCTTCAGGACCAAGGAGATCAATCGCCTGTTTTAGCGCCACTTCAAGGTTCTCCAATTCCCGATTCACCACGATTCTTAACGCCTGAAAGGTTTTGGTCGCCGGATGGATTTTACCCCGTCTCCGGCCAATCGCCCGTTCTATTGTCCGAGCCAAATGAAGCGTGGATTTTATGGGACGTTCACGCACAATGTGCCGCGCGATGCAACGGCTATAGCCTTCCTCACCATAGGTTCTAATCAGGTAAGCTAGTTCGGCCTCAAACGAGTTGTTCACGATATCGGCGGCAGTAATATCCTGGCTAGGGTTAAATCGCATGTCTAAAGACGCCTCACGCTGAAAGCTAAAGCCGCGACCATCCCCATTAAGCTGCAGAGAGGAGAGACCTAGGTCAAACAAGATACCGTGTACCGGAACGAAATCATATTTAATGCAGATAGCCTGTAAATTAGCAAAGTTTTCATTCACGATAAGGGTTGAATCTTGGTAGGCTTCGAGTCTTGTCCTAGCGGCTTTTATCGCTTCAGGGTCAGCATCAACACCTAATAATTGCCCACCAGGAGAACTACGCTCTAAAATAGACAGGGCATGCCCGCCTCCCCCCAAGGTGCAGTCAATATAACGCCCCCCAGGTTGGACCGCCAGTGCCTTCATCGTCTCTTCGAGCAGAACCGAGACATGGCTCGAGGTTGACCAGCTTGGACTCATCAGTGCCTCTCTAAGCTTTCAATAATTTGCCAGGCCTGTTCCTGGCTAATCGCCTTCTCCTCTTCCCAAAGCACCTGGTTCCATATCTCAAGATAGGTATTAGCTCCAGCGATAACTACATCCTCAATAATTTCAGCACACTCTCGAAGTGGTATCGGCAGGGCAACTCTACCCTGTCCATCAATATTGACGCTAAAAGCGGAAGCAAAAATAGCCCGATATAGCCTTCTCAGTTTGTTAGGTGTCAGTGGACCACTGGTAACCGAAGTCGCCAGCTTCTTCCACTCAGCTAATGGGTAGACATTAATGCACTTCTCCGCCCCAGGTGATAAGACCACCCCATCTTTTAGCTCCCTTCGAAACTTGGGCGGAATCGGCATTCTGCCTTTTTCATCAATCTTGTAGTTAAATTCGCCATAAAACATCTTCTATCCCCTTGATTAGTCCTCCCCTATTTCCCCACAATTTACCACTTTCCGCCATTTTATAACACGATTATCCCCATTTGTCAAGTCTTTTACCAAAATTTTACCAAAATTTTTCAAAAAATCACCCGATTTGGCGATATAGCTCAGATGTGGTAAAATAAAATTTGTTTCAAGAAAGGCAACAGAATGCTCAAGGTTGGCATACTTACCATCAGTGATAAGGGGGCGCAAGGTCAGCGCCAAGATAAGAGCGGTAAGGTAATCAGGGACAAACTTTCGCTTTTGGAGAGTCAGGTCATTAAGTACGAGATTGTTCCTGATGAGATGGAGGTTATTAGTCACAAACTGGCTCAGTGGGCTGACGAAGGTAATACCGATGTCATTATAACTACCGGTGGTACCGGATTGAGCCAGCGTGATGTTACCCCGGAAGCAACTCTTTCCATCGTGGACAAGGTTGTACCCGGTTTTGCCGAAGCAATGAGGACCAAATCTCTAAACCAAACACCAATGGCCATGTTGAGTCGAGCTACGGCCGGAGTCAGGGGAAAGTGCTTAATTATCAACTTGCCCGGTAGCCCTAGGGCAGTTAGTGAGTGCCTTGAGGTTATCTTGCCAGCGATTCCCCATGCCGTAGAAATTATTAAAGGAGTGGTAACCGAGCATTCTTGCAAGAGGCAGGGACTAATCAATGCGAATTGATGTTTTGACACTATTTCCCCAGATGTTCGAAGTCCCGTTTAGCTTCGGGGTTTTCAAACGGGCTATTGACCATAAGCTGGTCAGTATTAACCTGCATGATATCCGAGACTATACTCATGATAAACATCATACCGCTGATGACTATCCTTATGGTGGTGGTCCCGGTATGGTACTTAAGCCTGAACCTATCTTTGAAGCTGTAGAGGCAATTAAATCAGATATTTGTGATAAAGAGAAAATTAGTGCATTACCAATTATTCTGCTCACTCCCCAAGGACGTCCCTTTTCCCAGCAAATTGCTCAAGAACTATCAAGACATAGTCACCTAATCCTGATTTGTGGTCACTATGAAGGAGTTGATGAGCGAGTCCGTGAACACCTAGTTACCGATGAGATTAGCATTGGTGATTATGTCCTTACCGGTGGCGAGCTTCCCGCTCTGGTGGTCATAGATGCCATAATCAGGCTACTGCCTGGGGTTCTTGGGTCAGAGGAATCGCCGCTAAATGAATCTCATGCTAACGGCCTGTTAGAATACCCCCAATATACTCGCCCGGCGGTATACCGAGGTTGGTCGGTACCTGAGGTTTTACTCTCTGGAAACCACGCTCAAATTGCCAAGTGGCGTCGTGAGCAAATTATCCGGCGCACCCTAGAGCGCCGCCCAGAACTGTTAGATAGAACTGATCTCTGCTTAGAAGAAAAACAATTAGTAGAACGTTTAGCGTCATCCCCGAAAGAACCCCAGCTTAGTTTGGACAAGGAGTCTCTAGAATGAATGTGGAATCATTAATTAAAGTCAAAATAAATCCCAATATTCCTGATATTGCCCCCGGGGACACAGTAAGAGTCAGCATCAAGGTCGTTGAGGGTGGTAAGGAACGCCTGCAACCATTTCAGGGAGTGGTCATTAAACTACAACGTGGCGGAATTGGAGCCAGCTTTACGGTAAGACGCATTGCTTATGGCGTTGGTGTCGAGCGCACCTTCCCCTTATATTCACCACGTGTCGAAAAAGTGGAAGTAATACGACACGGGAAAGTACGCCGGGCCAAACTTTATTACCTGCGTGGGCGCAGCGGCAAGGCAGCCCGCATTAAGGAAAGACGTGTGGACAGGGAAAAGAAACTGGTACAAGCTCAAATCGAACCAGAACCAGTTCAAGAAGAGCCAGAAGCAGTACAAACTCAAGAAGAGTTAGTTCAAGAGGAACCAGAAATGGCGCAAGCCCAAGAGGAGCTAGTTCAGAAAGAACCGGAAGCAGCGCAAGCTCAAGATGAGCTAGTTCAAGAAGAACCGGAAGCAACACAAGTTCAGGAAGAGCAAGAAGAAGTACAATCTGAGGAAGAACCAGAAAACAAACCAGAATAATTACGTACTGCGGTAACCAAGCTTCCAAAGCGCCATTTATCATAACGCTGGGCAGAATTGGAGCTGAGAAAGCAGCTGGAGCCTAGGATGAGATATGCTGAGGTTAGTGTTAATTCGCCGGTAGCCCAGCGCCGGACCTTTAGTTATGCCATACCCTCTGGTTTAAGCATTGAGGTCGGGCAAGCGGTATGGGTTCCCTTCGGCGAAAAAATACTTCAGGGTATCGTTTTGGAATTAAGCCCCTACCCCGTGGTGGAGGAAACCAGAGAAATAATCGATGTTATTGAGCCCCACCCACTATTATCCCCAGCCCAGGTTATGCTGGCTCGCTGGATAAGCGACCACTATATCTCACCCCTTTTTAACGCCGTGGCCTTGATGTTACCACCAGGGTTTGAGCGGAAAGCACTCACCTTTGTCGCAGCAACCCCAAATCCTGATGCCCATGCCCTGTCCTCTCTTACCCCGGCGCAGCGGCAGGTCTTTGAGTTAGTTCGAAAACAGAGCAACATCAGCCTGAAGGAACTGGAGAAGAGATGGGGTAAAAAGAAAGCCCAAGCTATCGTTTCACAACTGGTGGGGCGGGGACTCGCCGTTAGACGCTATGAACTGGAACCAGTTAAGATCACTCCCAAAAGAGTGCCTTACCTGCGTCTAAATGTTACCGCCAGCCAAGCTCGGGAGATGGCAATCGAGCTACAGGAGAAAAGAGCTGCTAATCAGGCGAATCTGCTCGACTTTTTAGCTCAGCAGTCCGAACCAGTACCCTGGGCCGAAGCCAGACAGAGGACAGGCAGTGAAAAAGCAGTGGCTGAGGCTCTAATCCGTAAAGGTTTAGTCACCTGGCAACAGATTGAAATAAAGCGTGAGCCGATTTCCTATCAAAATATTATTCCATCCTCACCATTAAAACTGACGGCTGCCCAAGAATCAGCCTTTAACTCCATCCGAGACGCAATCCACGGGGTAACGGCGCAACCAAATGTTTTTCTGCTTCACGGAGTTACCGGCAGTGGCAAGACAGAGATATATCTGCAGGCACTGGCCGAGACAGTAAAGTTGGGCAAGCGAGGCATTGCCCTAGTTCCCGAAATTGCCCTCACCCCACAGGCGATAGAGCGGTTTGCCTCACGCTTTCCCCACAAAGTAGCGGTCCTGCACAGCCAGCTCTCGCCGGGAGAGCAGTTCGATGAGTGGCAGAGAATCAAGGAAGGGGAATTTGATGTTGCCATTGGCCCCAGGAGTGCTCTTTTCGCTCCTCAACCCAAACTGGG
>JAUWBK010000110.1 GCA_030605045.1 Dehalococcoidia bacterium | reverse complement strand
CTTACCTTCACCTACCTGGTCTTTAATCCTAGAGATACTCTCATCTATAAAGTTGCCTATTGTCCAGTTTCTCTTGCAGCCACATACCTGATAGATGAAGTTTTTCAGTATGGTCTTTCCTTCTGGGGTATGGACTACCTCAGGGTGGAACTGGAGACCGAATATCCCTTCTCCACTACCCATAACCGCAATAGGTGAGTTTTCAGTGTAGGCCAGGACAGTAAAACCCGGTGGCATTTCTTCAATTCTATCACCATGACTCATCCATACTGGTGTGGAAGCCGGTAAATCAGCAAATAAAGGTGAGCCTAAATCACTCAAGTACAAGATAGCATGGCCATATTCACGTTTTTTTCCTGGCGCAACCTGTCCACCTAACTGTTTGGTGAGAACTTGCATTCCGTAGCAGATGCCCAATACGGGCAAATGACTTTCATAGACATAAGCCGGGGCAAGAGGTGCGTCAGGGTCATAAACGCTAGCTGGACCTCCAGAGAGAATAAATCCTTTAGGATTGAGAGAAGCTATCTTTTCCCAAGGCGCATCGTGAGGTAATAGCTCACAGTATACTTGGCACTCACGCACTCTGCGAGCGATTAGCATACTATATTGTGAGCCAAGGTCAATGACGATTATAGTCTCGCGCTCGGCTCCAGATACAGCCTCCTCAGGTGCTGCCGGCTGTTCACCACCTATCTCCTTGGCAATTTCCAGATAGGTGGAGACTTCAATATCGCCAGTGGTAGCTACACGGTGGCTATCGCTTGGCGGTGGTTTTGTTTTCCTTTTTGCCATGTTTATAGAACAAAGATTACCACTATGATATACTACCGTCAAGAGGAAAAAACTACTTACCACAAAACAATGTTAGATTCTCTTGATATTCAACAACGGTATGGTTTTCTAAGTAGTAGCCCAGCGAGCACCTTCAGTTTTGGCAAGCGGATAGGGAAAAAACTGAAAGCGGGGAGTATCATTGCTTTAATCGGGGAACTGGGTTGCGGGAAAACACTGTTCACTAAAGGCATTTGTGTTGGGCTTGGCGTACCAGAAAGACAGGTTAACAGTCCCACTTTTGCCTTTGTCAATGAATATCAGGGGAGACTCCCTGTTTTCCACATCGATTTATATCGACTCAATACCATAGATGAAGAATTTGAGATTGGGATGCTGGACTATCTAGCCAAAGCTAATTCTGGAGTTATCGCGTTGGAATGGGCGGAAAAGGCGCTGGCGCTTTTACCCGATGACCATCTGCAGGTGCACTTTGAGGTACTTTCTGCCCGCAAGCGTCGGCTTAAGCTGATTGGTTTTGGGGAAAAATTTGGCAGTTTGCTTGGGGAGCTTGGTGGCCAATGAAAGTATTGGGTATAGATACCTCGGGTTATGCCAATGCTGTTGGTGTCATTGACGATAACCAAGTTCTGGCTGATTTCACTTTTGAAGCTAGGAACGATTCCCTGGAGAAAATCGTGGCCAATATTGATTTTGTCTTAAAAGAGGCTGGGCTTAGCTTGGAAGATATTGAGGGATTTGGGGTTGGACTAGGACCGGGGTCGTGGACTGGAATCAAAGTCGGGGTAACAGTAGGTAAAATCCTCGCCTTTAGTACCAACAAACCTGTTTCTGGAGTGCCCACATTAGAAGTGCTCGCTTATCAGGCTCGAAATATGCCAGGTCTCATCTGCCCCATTATCAATGCTGGTGCCGGAGATACGATATACGCCGCGTTCTATCGCACCAAAGACGGTACGGTCAGCAGGGCAGGCGAATACTACGTTGGTGATATTCAAGGATTAGCCGAGATGATCAAAGAACCCACCGTCTTCATTGGTGCTGAAGCACAGGCCTATAGTAGATTAATTAATCAGGCACTTGGCTCTCCAGACGATATTAGAGCCATTGAAGATATACCTAGAGGGTCAGTAGTTGCGTTACTAGCGGCAACTTGTCTTGAACGTGGCGAAAATGACGATGTTCTTTCTTTAGCGCCATTATATTTGAAAGAATCAACGGCTAAGGCTTTTGTAAATAGATATTCCAGAAGTGTTCAGGCAAAGGGTTAGGATTTTTGCCATGTTTGTTTTAGGGATTGAAACTTCCTGTGATGAAACAGCTGCTGCCTTAGTCACTGACGGTAAGGTAGTGCTGTCGAACAAAATTGCCACTCAGTTGGACTTGCTCCAAAAATTTGGTGGTGTTGTCCCGGAAATTGCCGCCCGGAGGCATACCGAGCTTATTGTTTACGTTATTAAGGAAGCTCTTGATTCTGCAGGCAAGACTTTAGCCGATGTCGAAGCCATTGCCGTGACTTCCAAACAGGGATTGATTGGCTGTCTTTTGGTCGGAGTAGCGGCGGCGAAGTCACTCAGTTATTCTTTGCGCATCCCTTTAATTGGCGTACATCACATTGAGGGACATATTTTTGCCAATCAGCTGAGCAACCCCCAAATCCCCATGCCCCATATTTGTTTGACGGTCTCCGGCGGTCATACCATGCTGGTCTACGTTCAAGACTATTGCCAGTATGAGTTACTGGGAAGCACTCTTGATGATGCTGCTGGTGAGGCCTTTGACAAGATTGCCAAATTCCTTGACCTTGGCTTTCCCGGGGGACCGGTCATTGACAAACTTGCAGTTCGAGGCAATCGAAAAGCCTTTAATTTCCCCCGACCACTGTTAAAAGCTAAGACGCTGGACTTCAGCTTTAGCGGGTTGAAAACTGCCGTTATCAATGCCTTTAAGCACCGAATCGCCAACGGTGAAACATTACCTTTAGAAGATATCGCGGCCAGCTTCCAGGAGGCAATCGTAGACGTTTTGGTGTCAAAGACGCTACACGCCGTTTTACAGCGGAAAGTATCGGCGATTAGTGTTACCGGTGGTGTCTCGGCAAATAGACGGTTAAGAGAGGTTTTCCGGGAAACCTGTCGGCAGGAAGGGATTGGAGTATTCTTTCCGGAACTTTCTCTCTGCACCGACAATGCGGCGATGATAGCCGCGGCGGGATATGCTAGACTTAAACAAGGCAAGGCGGATGACTTAAATCTCAACGTGATTCCCAACGTCCCACTCGAGGTGCAAGGTGGCAGTTGAGATAGTATTAGTTAATGCAAATAAACCCTCTTCTCGGATACTCAAGCGGGCGGCACGTCTCATTGCCAAAAGCAAGGTGATAGTATGTCCGACGGATACCGGTTACGCTTTAGTGGCTAATGCCCTTGATGCCAAGGCGGTGGTCAAGGTCTTTAATTTAAAAGGTCGCGCCTACTCCAACCCAATACATGTGACGGTAAATTCTATGGAGGCAGCAGGAAAATATGCCCATTGGAACAAAGTTGCTGAGCATCTCGCTTGCAATTTCCTTCCCGGCGCTCTTACCCTGGTGTTACCCAAGAAAGAGATAATACCTCCCTTACTTGTCGCTGGACAAGATACTATCGGCATCAGGATCCCTGACAACAGGGTAATATTGGATTTAGCGGCGATGACCAATCTGCCGCTAACAGCGACCAGTGCCAATCTTAGCGGTCAACCGACACCTTACTCAGTGCCAGAAGTTATCGAACAACTGGGAGAGGCAGTTGAGAGCGTGGCGCTTATTCTCGACCAGGGCCCATTGCCGGTACGCGGCCTTTCTACCATCGTTGATCTAACGGTTAGTCCACCTCAGCTTATCCGGCAGGGACGGGTAAGCTGGCTAGAGCTTCGACAAGTCTTGCAATCGCTTCCAGACTAAGCTAGATATAACCGTCAATAGCGATAGTTTGACAATAAACTGTGTATTATTGTATACTGTGCTATCTTTTTACACGGGCTGAAGCCAGTTTTTGGAGTTTTTAGTCCGTCCACAGAGGGCGGCTTTTTTAGTTAATTTGTTTTCAACAAGGAGTAATAGGTGAAAAGTGATGTTGTCAAAAAGGGTATCGAGCGAGCACCGCATCGGTCTCTATTGTACGCTCTGGGCTGCAATCGCTCGGAAATGGACAAGCCCTTTATCGGCATTATTAATAGCTTGAGTGAGATTGTTCCCGGGCATATCCATCTGCGAGGTATTGCTGAAGCAGTTAAGGCTGGGGTGCGTGAAGGGGGAGGTGTTCCCTTTGAGGTTAATACCATTGCGGTGTGTGATGGTATTGTTATGAACCATCCCGGAATGAAATATAGCTTGCCCAGCCGAGAACTGATCGCCGATTCAGTAGAGACGGTGGCTGAAGCTCATGCCTTTGACGCCTTGGTCTTTATTCCTAATTGCGACAAAATAGT